>PMDT01000400.1:2790-7390 GCA_003154555.1 Spirochaetaceae bacterium | reverse complement strand
AACTCGTCGATCACGATGACGATGTAGGGCAGGCGCTGGACGCGCTCCTTCTTCGCCTTCTTGTTGAAGGCGCGTATGTCGCGCACGCCCAGCGCATCCAGGAGCGTGTAGCGCCTCTCCATTTCCGAGATGCAGTACTGCAGCGCCTGGAAAGCCTTTTTCGGGTCGGTGATGACGGGCGTGAGGAGGTGGGGGCAGCCGTTGTAGAGCTTCAGCTCGACGATCTTGGGATCGATCAGGAAAAGGCGCACCTCGTCAGGGCTGCGGCGGAAGAGGATCGAGCAGATGATCGAGTTCACCAGCACGCTCTTGCCGGAATTGGTGGCGCCGCCGATGAGCAGGTGCGGGGTCTGCACAAGGTCGATGACCTGCGCCTCCCCGAGGATGTCCTTGCCCAGCGCCAGGGGGATCTCGTAAGCGGACTTCTGCATCACGTCCAGCGAGATCATCTCCTTGAACGAGACGATGGAGCGCACCCGGTTGGGCACCTCGATGCCCACGGCGTGCCGGCCGGGGATGGGCGCGACGATCCGGACGCTGGGCGCGGCCAGCCGAAGCGCGATGTTGTCGGAGAGGTTGGCGATCTTGGATACGCGCACGCCCTGTGCCGGGAGCACCTCGAACAGCGTGATGACAGGCCCTTTGCGGATGCCCGTCACCTCGGCATCGATGTTGAACTCCTTCAGCGCGTCCGTGAGGATGCGCGACGCCCGCTTTGTCTCGTCATCGATGATCCAGTACTCGTTGTCGCCCCGGTTCTTCAGCACGTCGCCCACGGGTATGCCGTAGGCGCGCGTTCCGCCTGGCTGCCTGGGGAACGGAAGCTCTTCCTGTTCGGGGCCGGGTGTGAGCATGACCGCGGGGGCTCGGGGCTGATCAGCAACGACGGGCACGGGGCCGGCCGCAGCGGGCTCGTCGTCATCGTCGGAAACCGTTTCCGCCCCGACCGGTTCCTGTGCGGAAGGCTCTTCCGGCACAGGCTCCGCCTCAATGGCCGGTTCTTCCGGCGTCGGCACCACGATCGCAGGCTCCGCGTCCTCCGCCACGGATGGCGCGGGAGTAAGCGGCAAAGCGAGGGTGCGGGAGCGCGGACGGGGAGTTTCCACGGTGCGCGCGCCATACGGCAGCGTGAAAAGGAATATCGTTTCCAGCGCGAGCAGGAGAAAGAGAAGCAGGGCGGAAGGCACCGCCCCGAAGGCATCGACGAGGAGCTGGGGAAGAAGAGACGCGGACCGTCCGAGGACGTGGAAAAGGACGCTCAACGTGAGAAACGGCACGATGGAAAACATGAGGAGCAGCGCCGAGCGCCGGCGAAACACGCGCGCCAGGAGGAGCCCGACGCCTGCCAGGAGGTAGAGCGGGACAAGCAGACCCGCCCAGGAGAAACCCCCGAAGAGAAAGCGGCCGATCGCCGACGCCCCGCCCGGCAGACCCGCCAGGTGCAGCGCAAGAGACGCCCAGCAGAGGAGCGAGAGGAACAGGAGGACGCAGACGATGGCAAACAACGCAGGAGTCATCCTCCTGCCGAAAGCGATCACGAAAACCCCCCTCTTAAGCTTATCGGCCTGCTGCGGGTGGAGGTGAGATCAATCCAGGCGACGGGCAGACGCCGGGACCTGCGGTGTTCTATAATAGGAAACAGGACAGGGATTCGTGGAGGAAAATCGTATGAACAGCTCACGGCGGACCGAACGTACGATCGTCATTCTTTTCCTTCTTATCGTCTCGGCAGGCCTCGCGGGGGCGCAGAGCGCGGAAAACGACCGTGTGAAAAGCGCGCTGGACATCTTCCAGGTCTTCACGACCGTGCCGGAGTACCAGATCCCCGCGGCGCTCATGCGCAACGCATCGGGCATCGCGATCCTGCCGGGCGTGAAGCGCGTCGGTTTTGTCATCGGCGGCATGCGCGGCAAGGGTGTTCTGGTTGCACGCGGAAAAGACGGCGCCTGGGGGCGGCCGCTCTTCATCACGATCACCGGGGGGAGCTTCGGCTGGCAGATCGGCATCCAGTCCTCCGACATCATCATGTTCTTCCGGACGCCGGACAGCGTCGAACGCGTGCTGCGCGGCAAGTACACCGTCGGCGTGGACGCCTCCGTGGCCGCCGGATCCCTCGGCCGGGACGCCGCGGCGGTGACCGACGCAGACCTCACGGCGGAGATCTATTCCTATTCGCGGGCGCGAGGTGTTTTTGCCGGCCTGGCCATCCAGGGCGCAGCGCTCGACATTGACTATGGCGCAAACGCTGCTTACTATCAAAAAGAGATTGCACGGCCGTCCGATATCCTGGAAGGTTCGGGCCTCCCCGACCCGGAAACGGCGAAGCAACTGCGGCAGGGGATCGCCAGGTACGAAAAGTCGGTGAGGTAACACCCCGGCGTCTCTTCCGCTTCGGCTGTTTGCTTGACATCGCCCTCGGCGATGTTTGACATCAGCGCGCGTCAAAGGACGCGGAGGAGGCGGATAATGATCGATTCCCTGTATCAGCTGATCGCGAAGACCGGTTTCACGGACCCCCTGCACGCCCCGTTCACGCATATCCCCATCGGCCTCGTCATCGGTGCGTTCCTGTTCTTCCTCGTCGCGATCATCTTCGGACGCAAGAACCTGATCACCACCGCGCGCCACGTCTCCATCCTCGCCTTCCTCTTCGTGTTCCCGACCATCCTCTTCGGGGTGTTCGACTGGCTGCACTTCTACAAAGGCGTGCTCCTCCAGCCCATCAAGATGAAAATGATCCTCGCAAGCGTCGTGCTGGTGGTCCTCGCCATCGGCATCATCGTCGGGAGCGAGCTGAAAGTGCACGCCGCGCCGATGATCGTGCTGTACGGCCTGGGGTTCCTCGCCGTGATTGGTCTTGGCTGGTACGGCGCGCGCCTTGTGCCGGGCGTCTACGCGATGGCCGCGGGGGGAGCGGCGCCGGTCGAGCAGACCGCAGCGCCCGCCTCCACGAAAGCTGCCACCGCGACAACCGTGCCGCCGGGGCAGCGCATCTTCAGCGACAACTGCGTGTCCTGCCATCCTGACGGAGGGAATGTCATCGAGGCAAAGCTCACCATACGGGCGACCAGGAAGCTCGCCACGCAGGATACATTCGTGGCATTCATCCGGGCGCCGAAGATGCCCGACGGCAAGGACGGGCAGATGCCGCCATTCCCCGCGGACCAGATCAGCGACAAGCAGGCGGGCGACCTGTACGCCTACCTCAACACGATGCAAGCCACGGCCTGGAAGTAGACCATGAATCTGAACGCGGCGCGGAAAGCTCTCCTTGCCGCGCTGGCCATTCTCCTGGCCGGCGCGCTATCCTGCGGCGCGGACTCGGTCGCCCCGCCGACAGGTGTCTTTGGCGGCGTAGGCATCGAGCAGCACCTCGGCGCCTTCGTTCCCCTGGATGCCAGATTCACGCTGGAAGACGGCACCACGGCGGCCCTGCGCGACCTCGTGCATATGCCGACCGTGCTGGCGCTCGTCTACTACCGGTGCCCCAATGCCTGCGATTACCTCCTTACGGGCATGGCGGGCGTCCTGGCCGACGTGGAGGCGGCACCGGGGAAGGACTACCAGGTCATCACGATCAGCATCGACCCGAGGGAAACAACCGTCGATGCCCTCAAGTCGAAAAAGATCGGGCTGGAATCCATCGAGGCGCCATTCCCCGCGGAGGACTGGCGCTTTCTCACGGGAGACGAGAAGGACATCAAGGCGGTGGCCGATGCTGTCGGCTTCCGCTATGTGAAGGACGGCGACGAATACGATCACCCGCTGGGGCTTATCATCCTTTCGCCGCAGGGCAAGATCGTACGCTACATGACGGGCACCGACTTTCTCCCGGTGGACCTGAAGATGTCCTTCCTGGAGGCCTCCACCGGCACGGTCGGTCCGACCATCGCAAAGGTGCTCCGCTTCTGCCTCAGCTACGACCCACAGAAACACGGCTACGTCTTCAACATGCTGAAAGTGACCGGCATCGTCACACTCGCCTTCGCCGCGGGCTTCCTGTTGTACCTGGTTCTCTCGGGCCGCCGGCGCAGGGCAGCGAGGAGGGTTTGATCCATGGCTCATCCGACCGCAGAGGCTCACGCCCACGATGGCGCGCACGACGAAAGCCCCTGGTACCAGGATAACGGCAAACGCATAGGGCTCCGGGGCTTTCTCACGTCCACCAATCACAAGCGCATCGGGATGCTCTATCTCGTCGCGGTGCTGAGCTTCTTTTCCGTCGCTGTGATACTCGGCGTGCTGATGCGCGTCCAGATGCTTTACCCCGACAGCCCCTTCCTGGCTGGACAGGCGTACAATGTCATGTTCACCGTTCACGGGGTGATCATGATCTTCATGGTGGTCATTCCCGGCATCCCCACCATCTTCGGCAACTTCTTCCTGCCNNACATGACCGGCGCTTTCGTCGTGCTCGCCTCCCTGGCACTCGGCAAGGGCGCGGTGGACACCGGCTGGACTTTCTACGTCCCCTACAGCCTGAACGACACGGTGAATGTGCCGCTGGCGGTCTTCGGTGTTTTCCTTCTTGGCATGTCGTCCATTCTCACGGGCATCAACATCGTGACGACAACGCACCAGATGCGCGCCCCCGGCATGA
>PMDT01000400.1:0-2767 GCA_003154555.1 Spirochaetaceae bacterium | reverse complement strand
CCGGCGGTCTACATCATGATCCTGCCGGCCATGGGAATCATCTCGGACCTCTTCCCCGTCTTCTCGCGGAAGAACATATTCGGGTACAAGACCATCGCCTTCTCCAGCCTCGCCATCGCGAGCGTCGGGTCTCTTGTCTGGGGTCACCATATGTACGTGAGCGGCCAGAGCGACACGGCGAGCATCCTCTTTTCCCTGCTCACCTTCCTCGTTGCCGTTCCCAGCGCCATCAAGGTCTTCAACTGGGTGGCCACGATGTACAAGGGATCGGTGAAGATCGACCCGCCCTTCCTGTACGCGCTGGGCTTCATCGCCCTGTTCGCCATTGGCGGTCTCACCGGGCTCGTGCTGGGGGCCCTCGCCACGGATGTGCACACGCACGACACCTACTTCGTCGTGGGGCATTTCCACTACATCATATTCGGCGGCATGGGCTTCGGCCTTTTCGCCGCCCTGCACTACTGGTTTCCGAAGATGTTCGGAAAGACCTATGACTACAAGTTCGCCACGGTGTCCTTCATCGTGCTGTTTGTCGGTTTCAATCTCTTCTATATGACGCTCCTTATCCTGGGCTGGGCGGGCATGCCGCGCCGCTACTACTCCTACCTGCCGAAATTCACCGACCTGCAGCGGATCGCCACCGTGGGCTCGTGGATCATGGTGGGCGGCCTGGGCATGATGTTCGGCAATCTCCTCTGGGCCTTCTTCCACGGAAAGAAGGCGGAAGCCAACCCCTGGGGTGGGGCGACGCTGGAATGGCAGATACCGTCGCCGCCGCCGGTGGAGAACTTCGAGGAGCCGCCCGTCGTCACGCACGGGCCCTACATTTACACCGACGCCGCGGCCGGCCCGGACAAAGGGAAAAAGGATTAGTTATGGCCAGGGCAGATGTTGCTTTTAGTGTCGGCCGGAGCGCTTCTCATTTTGCACGACATCCGGTTGGGTCTCGTGGCACCTTGTCTGCCTGCCGCCCGACTCCGAAAGGTGCAAAATGAGAAGCGCGGGCATGGAAACATCGGAAGCGCGCGACGACAGCGTCGGCTCCCGCATCGGGATGTGGCTGTTCCTGCTCTCGGAAATCCTCATCTTCGGAGGGCTGTTCCTCCTCTATGCCGTCTACCGGGCCAAGCACCCGGTGGACTTCCACAACGCCTCCCTGGCGCTCAGCCGTTTCGACGGCACGCTCAACACGGCGGTCCTCCTCACCTCCAGCCTCACGGCGGTCCTGGCGATCTACTCCCTGCAGGAGCTGGGCAAAAAGCGCGCGTCGGCATGGTTTCTCGGCGCCACGATCGCGCTTGGCGGGGTGTTTCTTGTCGTGAAGGGCTTCGAGTGGGCGGCGAAATTCGAGCACGGCCTCTATCCCCGGGCCGCGGAGCTGCTGAAGCACCCGCCGGGAGAGATACTCTACTTCGGATTGTACTTCACAATGACGGGGCTGCACGCGCTGCATGTCATCATCGGGATGACGGTGCTGTCCGTCGTTCTCTCCTGGGTCGTCAAGGGATCCGTGAACCAGAAAAGATCCGCGATACTGGAAAACGCGGGCCTGTACTGGCACCTCGTCGACATCATCTGGATATTCCTGTTCCCCCTTTTCTACCTTATCTCATAGGAGTCAGACAGTGGCACTCGCGCGCTATATATGGATCTGGGTGGCTCTCCTGGTTCTCACCGCAATCACGGTGACCACGGCGGGCCTCAACATCGGACGCATCGCCATCGTCGTCGTGCTTGCCATCGCCGCGGGCAAGTCGACGCTCGTCCTGCTCTACTTCATGCACCTGGCCACGGAGAAGAGAGTATTGTTGAAGATCCTCGTCCCCATCGCCATCACGGTGCTTGCCATCTTCATCGGTCTCACGTACACCGACGTCCTCACGAGGTAGCACAGGCATGGGATCAACCACCGCAGCGGTCGACAGCACCTTCATCTTCATCATGGTTTTCTGCTTCCTTCTCTTTGCCCTCATCATCTTCTTCACGATTTTCTTCGCCGTGCGCTACCGGCGCAGCCGCAATCCCACTCCCTCCGACATCGGGGGCCACGGGATCATCGAGGCGGCATTCATCGCGGCATCGGTCGTACTCGCCCTGGCGATGTTCGTCTACGGCCTCACGGGGTACAAGTTCCTGAGGAATGCGCCGGCCGATTCCCTCCAGGTCCAGGTGACCGCGCGGCAGTGGTCGTGGCTCTTCACGTATGAGAACGGCAAGAAGAGCACGGACCTTGTCGTACCCCAGGGAAGGGACATCGCGCTTACCATGGTGTCCACGGACGTGATTCACGGATTCTTCGCGCCGGCCTACCGGATCAAGCAGGATGTCGTGCCGGGCATGAAGACCCGGGCCTGGTTCAAGGCGGCAAGCCTCGGCGCTTCAGACATCCTGTGCACCCAGTACTGCGGGCTGCAGCACTCCAAAATGCTCTCCATGATCTACGTGATCTCCCCTGCGGATTTCGATAAATGGTACGCCGGCCAGGAAGTGGAAATCGAAGGCCTCACAGCGCAGGCGGAGACGCCTGAGGCCGAGGGCCTGCTGCGGCAGAACGGCTGCATTGACTGTCACAGCCTGGACGGTACGAAGCGGGTCGGCCCGACCTTCAAGGGCCTTTTTGGAGCGAAAGTGAAGGTAACAACTGGCGGGCTGATATCCGCCGGGAAAGTACGGACTGTCGTTGCCGACGCCGCCTACATCGCCAAGTCCGTCGTCGACCCGTCGGCCGATATCGTGGTCGGCTACGAGGACATCATGCCCTCCGGCA
>PMDT01000059.1 GCA_003154555.1 Spirochaetaceae bacterium | reverse complement strand
CGCATGATCATGATGGGCCTCGAGTTCATGGGGGAGGTGCCGTTCCACGACATCTACATCACCGGCCTCGTGCGCGACAAGCAGGGCCGCAAGATGTCCAAGAGCCTCGGAAACGGGGTGGACCCGCTTGAGATCATCGACGAATACGGCGCCGACGCGCTGAAGTTCACCATGGCATTCCTCGCGGCGCAGGGCCAGGACGTGCAATTCGACAAGGAGGCCATGAAGCTGGGATCGCGTTTCGCGAACAAGATCTGGAATGCGTCACGCTACCTGCTCATGAACCTGGAGGGCAGGACCCTCCTGGATCCCGCGGCCGTCGCGCGCACGGACATCGACCGATGGCTCGGTCATCGATTGAATGCCGCTGCCGGCGTCGCGCGTTCCGCCCTGGAGGGCTACCGGTTCAACGAGGCCGCGCAGGCCGTCTACGAGTTCATCTGGAGCGATTTCTGCGACTGGTACATCGAGGCGGCAAAGCTCTCCCTCAACGCGGATGACGCGGAGAAGGACCGCATCGTGACGCTCCTGCTCTCCTTCCTCGGAGAGTCGCTGAAGCTCGCCCATCCCTTCCTCCCGATGATCACGGAGGAGATATTCCAGAAGCTTCCCACACTCACCCAGCGGGCGGGCGACGCGCCGGTGTCGATCATGGTTCAACCCTACCCTGTTGTGGATCCGCTGCGTGACGACCCTGCAGCGCATGCGCGCTTCGGCACGCTGCAGGAGCTCGTGCGTGCCATACGAACGATCAGGGCCGAGTTCACGGTGCCGCCCGATCGGCGCATCGACGTGACCGTCGTCACGGAACCCGGCGCGGCGGAAAAGGCCCTCTTCGAGGGGAGCGCCCCCCTCATCGCGTCCCTGGCGGGGACACGCACGCTCCTTTTCCAGGAGCAGAGGCCGGCGGCCCAGGGAGCCTTGTCGGCAGCGGGCAGGGGATTCGAGGTATTCGTGTTCATCCGGGAAGCCATCGACACGGAGAAGGAATCTGCCCGCCTCACGCGTGACAAGGAGAAGGCAGCCGGCGACATCCGTCGCATCAAGGAAAAGCTGTCAAACGCATCATTCGTCGAACGGGCTCCTAAAGAGGTCGTGGACAGGGAGCGGGAGAAGCTGGAGGAGATCGCCCGCATGATCGACAAGATCGACGGCTACCTCCGCATGCTGGGGAATTGAGCGGGAACAGCGAGCTCGCGGCGGGCCTCGCCGCGCTGTACCGGCGGTACAACCGCAGGTCCTTCGTCCACCCTGATCCGCTGGAGCTGGTCCACGAGCACGAGGACTCTCGCGACCAGGAAATCGTCGGGCTGGTTTCCGCCTGCCTTGCGTACGGCAGGGTTGCACAGATCCTGGCAAGCGTTCGACGCGCGCTCGCGGCGCTTTCCGGCCCCGACCACGACGCAGCGGATGCTTCGCCGCGCGCCGCGTTGCTGGCGGCATCCGATGCGACGATCCGTCGACGCCTCGCGGGGTTCCGGCATCGCTTCACGACCGACGCCGAGCTTTCATCGCTTTTCATCGGCGTGCGTCACGCGATCCGGGATCATGGCAGCCTGGAGGCGCTCTTTCGCGCGGGTGTCGCCCCCGATGATCGCACGATTCTTTCCGCCCTCACCCGTTTCGTCTCCCGGCTGCGTGACTACGCGGGCGGCAGGAACGCCAGCGCGAGCCTGCTCTCCTCCCCCGAGGACGGCAGCGCCTGCAAAAGGTTGAACCTGTACCTCCGCTGGATGGTGCGACGCGACGCGGTGGACCCGGGCCCCTGGACGACGATTTCCCGGTCCCTGCTCGTGGTTCCGCTTGACACGCACCTCTTCCGCCTTTCCCGCGCGCTCGGTCTCACGCGCCGCAATCAGCCGAATCTGGCGACGGCGCTGGAGATCACCGCCGGCTTCGCGCGCATAAGCCCCCGGGATCCCGTCCGCTACGATTTCGCCCTCACACGCCTGGGCATCAATCCCGCCTGCACGGATGAGGACATCCGCCGCCTCCTGATTCCGTGATTGGTGGCCGCATTGACTATGCATGACGACATTGCAGGTGAGAGGAGTCTGCCCATGACGCATGAACGGTTCGCCCCCGTGACCGACTCGATCGTTGGCGCGCTCCGCGCGATCTGCGGCGCGGCCAACGTGATCTACGCCGATGCGCCCCGGCTCAACCGTTATTCCCGCGACCAGGTTGCGGAGAAGCACTTCCACGTGTCACCCGAGGTCGTGGTCCTGCCCGGCACGGCGGCCGAGGTCCAGGCCATCGTGCGGCTCGCACACCGCGAGAGGATTCCCGTCACGCCACGCGGCGCCGGCAGCGGGCTTTCGGGGGGCGCGATCCCCGTGCAGGGAGGGATCTGCCTCTCAATGGAGAGGATGAACAGGATCATCGAGGTGGATACAGCGAATCTCGTCGCCGTGGTGGAACCGGGCGTGGTGACGAACAGGCTGGATGAAGTCCTCAAACCCCTGGGTCTCTTCTTTGCCGGCTATCCCATGAGTGAAGAAATCTGCACGCTGGGCGGCAATGTCGCGCACAATGCGGGCGGCGGCAGGGCCATCAAGTATGGTGTGACCCGGCGCTACGTCACCGGCCTCGAGGTGGTCACGGCGACGGGAGAAATCCTCACACTCGGCGGCAAACGGGTGAAGGATGTCACCGGCTATGACCTTATCGGTCTCCTGGTGGGTTCGGAAGGCACGCTGGGAGTCTTCACCCGCATCATCATCAGGCTGCTGCCGCGACCGCGCTCCCGCAGGTCGCTTCTCGCCCTGTTCGACGACGTTCGCCCTGCCATCGAGACGGTGCCGGAGATCGCCATCAGCGGGAGGATGATTCCCGCATCGGTCGAGCTCATGGACCGCATCAGCTTCCAGGAGGCCTGTCGGAGCCTCAAGGAAAGCCTGCCCTATGAGAGTGCCGGCGCGGCGATGCTCCTGGAAAGTGATGGCTTCAATGAGACGCAGGTCGCGGAAGAGGCGGCGATGATGGAGTCCGTCTGCCGCGCAAAGAAGCCCCTTGCCATTTTCACGGCGGACACCGAGGTGGGATCTAACCGCTACTGGAAAATCCGCAAGCAGGTGCCGTGGTCACTGAAGGCGCTGAGCACGCACAGCTCCGTGGAAGACATCGTCGTTCCCGTGAGCGAGATCCCGACGATCATCGCGAAGATCGTCGACCTTGAAAAGAAGTACGGCGTAAGGATCCCCGTTTTCGGCCACGCGGCGGACGGAAACCTGCACGCCACTCCGCTCGCGGACCCGCAGTCGACCGAAGCGCACTGGCACGAGCTGATCCCTCGACTCCTCGCGGACCTCTACCGGGAAACGGCTGCCCTTGGCGGCACCATCAGCGGGGAGCACGGCATCGGCAGCAAGCGGAGGCAGTACCTGTCCCTGGTGATGGGGACCGGGCAGATCGACCTGCTGCGCAGGATCAAGGCGACGATGGATCCAGGCGGAATCCTGAACCCCGGAAAGATATTCGAGGAGGACTAGTCCGGCCGCGACCGGCCCCTACCGCGACTGCTGCGCACCCCGCCACTCCTGGAGCACCCTCTTGTGGTCGAAGGCGAACGCCAGGGTGTCGATCTCCGCCGCAGCAATGACGCGCACATCCGCCGCATCATCCCCGGCCTTCGGGACGCCCTCCGCACGAGCGGAAAATACGGTTGTGATCGTATGAAATCGCGGGTCTCGCGAAGGATCCGAATAGGTATGGAACTGGCGCAGATCGAGCAAGGCGAGCCCCGTCTCTTCCAAGGCTTCCCGCCTCACCGCATCCTCCAGGCTTTCGCCATAGTCGACGAATCC
>PMDT01000110.1 GCA_003154555.1 Spirochaetaceae bacterium | reverse complement strand
ATGCTGAAGCGGATGAGCTACGTCGCGATCCCGGCTTTCGGGATGACATTCGTCATCACCCTGGGAGGCCTGGACCTGTCCGTCGGAGGGACGGCCGCGATCGTGGGCGTCGGCTTCGCCATGATGCTCGGCGCAGGTATTCCCGCTGTCGTCGCCCTGGTGCTGTGCCTCTTCATNNCATTGCAATGGCGCTGGGAGCCGTCAACGGGGTGATCATCGTGAAGGGGCGCATCGAGCCGTTTCTCGTCACCCTGGCCACGATGAACATCTTCCGGGGCATCGCTCTCATGGCAACGGGAGGGCGGCCGGTCCCCATCGTGAGCGAGGCGTTCATCAGCTTCTTTGGCAACGGCTTCCTGTTCGGGGTCATTCCCATTCCCGTCCTCATCACGGCTTTTTTCTTTGCGATCTCCCTGCTCCTGTACAAGAAGACCAAGTACGGATTCTTCACGCGGGCGATCGGCGGAAACATCGAGGCGGCGCGGGTCGCGGGAATCAACATCCAGCTTGTCAAATTCTTCACATATGTCATCAACGGCGTGTTCGCATTCTTCGCGGGGCTGATCCTCGCGGCCCTGATGAGCAGCGGCCTTCCAAACATCGCCACGGATCTTCCCCTGGATGCCATTTC
Organism: Spirochaetaceae bacterium; assembly: GCA_003154555.1. Classification (GTDB taxonomy): domain Bacteria; phylum Spirochaetota; class Spirochaetia; order SZUA-6; family Fen-1364; genus Fen-1364. The sequence goes on along the minus strand of PMDT01000110.1, from coordinate 2,009 downwards.
CGCGGTCATCCTCGGCGGAACGGCGATCGCCGGGGGTTTCGGCAATGTGCTGGGGACGCTGGGAGGCGCGCTGATCATGTCCACGCTCAACAGCGGCATGTCTCTCCTGGGCGCGCAGTATCCGGTGCAGATTTTCGTGAAGGGAGTTGTGATCATCTTCGCGGTCCTGCTGGACAACGTGGTCAGGCCGCGGAACTGAAAGCATATGGGCGCGTACCGGTGCGCAGACACACCCGTGGAAAGGAGGGCAGGTGGAGGCGGGTGAGCACAATTCAAAGCTGACGTGTTCGCGGGCTCTTCGAAGTTCTGGTGATCGACAAAAGCAAGGAAGGGGAAAGCGATGAAAAGAACGATTCTATGTCTCTTTGTTCTCTGCATGATCCTTGTTCCCACGCTCGCGATGGCGAACGGGACCAAGGAAGGAAGCGGGAATACCGCAACGGCGACCGGCGCGAAGGTCGACTCGAACGCCGCCGAGTTCACGTATGTCCAGAAGGCGGGCACGAAGGTCGATTTGACCAGCTACTATGCCCAGTACAAGGTGGACAGCAAGAGCAATATCACCGCGATGGGCGGTATTGTGACGGTGAAGGGGCTGCCGAAGGTGCTGCCGACACCGAACAGGAGGTACAAGATCGGACTCGCCCTGTACTTCACCGTTGATGAGGTCGGCGCGTTCGTTCTGGACGGGACCAAAAAGGCCGCTGAGAAGATGGGGGTCGATCTGCTGGTGAACGACGCCAACTACGACCAGAACATCCAGGACCAGGCCATCGAGCAGTGGATCCTGCAAAAGGTGGACGGCGTCATCTTCTATCCCGCGAACTTCAACGCGTGCGAAGGGATCCTCAAGAAGCTGAAGGACGCGAACATCCCCGTCATGGCGGGCAACCCTCCCCTGGTCGGCGAGGTCAACAGTGTCATGACCATTGACAACGTCGAGATCGGACGGCAATCCGCGCAGTTCATCGTGGACGCCCTGAAGGCGAAGGGCAAGGTAGCGGGCGAGGTCGTCTTCCAGACCCTTCCGTTCCTGCACCCGAATGCCGAAACGCGCGAGGCCGGCTTCCGCGAAGTCCTCGGCAAGTACCCCGACATCAAGATCATCAAGCTCACCGGCATCACGCCTGAAGAGCACTACGCCGCCTTCGAGGGCGCCATGCAGGCGCACCCNNCGCAAGGCCGCGGGCAAGACCAACATCGTCCTGGTCGGCGTGGACAATGACCGCCCGATCCTGGCGGGCATCTTCAAGGGCGAGATCACGGGAAGCGTGGGATACAGCGCGTACAATCATGCAGAGTGGACCCTGTCCAACCTGGTCAACCTGCTGAATGGCGTTGAAGTGCCCGGGCAGATCATCGGACCGATCGAGGTGATCAACAAGGCCAACGTCTCCAACCTTTTCAAGATGTACTACGGCGGGAAGACGCTCGAAGATTACATGGCGGGCAAGTAGCCTGCACAACATCCGCGTGCGGCGGCCGGGACCCGGCCGTCCGCATGCGGGCTTTTGAGGATGGGCGCAGGTGGCGTGAAATGATTCAGCAAAAAGACATCCAGCTCCCGTTCCTCGCACACGGCGTCACCCAGGTCGCCTGGGTCGTGGAGGATCTGGAGAAGGCCGTGGAGATGCAGCATCGTCTCTTCGGCATCGGTCCATGGCATTTCTACCTCTACGATCGTGAGCTTCTTTCAATGATGCGGATACACGGCAAGGATGCCGAGTTTGCAATGGATTCCGCGGTGGCAAACGCAGGCGAGACGAGGCTGGAGATCGTCCAACCCCTCTCGGGCAATACGATCCACGACGAGTTCGCAAGAAAAAACGGATATGGCAAAGTCCACCACTTCGGGCTTGCCGTGGACAACATGACGGAATCCCTGGATCTCGCCCGCCGTGCGGGATTCACTGTCATCATGGAGGGCAGCGGCTACGGACTCGACGGGGATGGGCATTTCGCTTACCTGGATACTGAAGACACCTACGGAATCACCCTGGAGCTCATGG
>PMDT01000327.1 GCA_003154555.1 Spirochaetaceae bacterium | reverse complement strand
TACGGAATCACCCTGGAGCTCATGGAAAGACCCAAACGACGGCGCACGCCGAGGAAGATTTTCCCCGCGCTGTAGAACATGCAATGGTGAGCGCAGGCTACTCCACGATCTCTTTCAATAATCCCATGTCGGCGTCGTCGCCGGCTTTCGCCGGTGCCATGGACGTGATCGAGTCAAGCGATGGGCTTTCACGCAGCGCGGAAAAGTGCAACGCGGCGCCGTCAACGTCCATGACCATGGCCTTGAATCCTCCGTCCGCAGGGTCCCATGCCTCCCAGGCGGGAAGCGGCCCGCCGGTCGTGCCGTTCGGATTGCCCGTCCGCGCAAAGGCAGCGAGATAGCGCATGACCGCGTCGGTGAGGACTTTCCGGCCGGGTTCGTTCGTCGACGTCAGGAACTGCCCCGTCATGAATGAGACGGAGTTCCTGCCCGTCCCCAGGAAGAAAGGAATCTCCGTCGAATGGAAGGCACCCAGCCTCCGTCCAAGGTCGCGCGGCAAAGGGCTCTGGCCGCGGGCATCCGGGCTGCCCCAATCGAAACGATACGCGTACACCGGCGGATGCCCCTCCTGCGAGGTGATACCCTGCGCCACAGAGTCCACGCCGGCGTAGCGCCACAACGCGGTGCGGTAGGCTGCGATGGAATCATAAAGGACGGGGTCCTGCCTGTATTGTTTGCCGAAGAACATGAAGAGCTTAGCCTCATCCTTGTTGGTCCCGATGATGAGGGGAACCTTGTTCGAATAGCTTCCGTCCCGGAACACCTTGTACCCTGCCAAAGGCAGCACGGCCCCATCCGCGTAGATGGTGGGCCAGTCCGCCATCGCCATGCCCACGGGGCTCTTGTCCAGGGACTTGAGAAAGTCCGATGTGGGCACGGAATACAGGAAGGCGCGAATGTCCGCGTTCGCCATCGCATCGAGTGCCGCCTCCGCATCCTGGATGTTCTTCGCTTTTCCTCGGCGCACCAGAAGCTTCAGGGTCATTGTCCGCGCCGCACGCTCTGCCGTCTCCGTGCTCTCCATCATCGCGATCCCGCTTTCCACCACGGCTCTCTGGAAAAGACCCTCCGCCTCGGCGGAAGCCAGGAGCGACAGCACGTTGAATGCGCCCGCCGATTCTCCCGATACCGTCACCCTCGATTGATCGCCGCCGAACGCCGCGATGTTTTCCTTGACCCACCGAAGCGCCGCAATGATGTCCAGCGTCCCATAGTTGCCCGAAGCGTCCAGCGCCGACTCGCCCTCCGTCAACGCCGGTGAGCGGAACCATCCGAATACGGACAGGCGGTAGTTAAGGGACACGTAGACCATGTGCGACCGTGCGGCCACCGCGTTGCCGAAGTAGTCGGGAAGGTCTGAGCTTCCGATGGTATTTCCACCTCCGTGAACAAACACGTACACGGGAAGCATTTTTTCTGCGCTCTGCGGCCTCCAGACGTTGAGATACAGGCAGTCCTCCGAGCCGCTTTGTCCCAGGATGGGCACGACCTGCGCAGATGAATTGCCGAAGCGATCCGCCTTTCGAACTCCCTGCCAGGGCGCCGGCGGCCGGGGAGCTTTCCAACGCAACTCCCCGACGGGAGGCGCCGCGTACGGGATTCCTTTCCACGCCCATGTGCCTTCGGCATCGGCCACGCCGGAAACCAGGCCGTACGCGGTCTGCACGACGGGAGTGGTGCTCCACTCACCCGGAGAGAAAAGGCCGGGGGCCGGCGTGAGCCGGGTCACGCATCCCAGCATGCTGAGCACAAGGAAGAAGCCAGGAAGGTATCGCATGAGCTTCATGCGGGCTATGATAGCGCCTTTTCAGGCCTCAAGGCGAGGTCTCAACCCAGAGCTACGGCAATTTGGGCTTGAGCTGCTCTTTCCTTGATCCGGATACCGTCGTCAATAGAGACCAGGCGAGCCAGGTTCAACCCATCTCCATCCGTTGGGCGGACACTGCCGCGTCGCTGAAAATTGCCGACAATAAGGAGGCTGCTGCCCGGGCTCTACTTTCGCAATCGCCAGATATCGAGGATTCCGTTCGTCTGGTGCGCGTTCGCATTGCCCTCCGGCAGGGCAATGCGTCCGTCCGCGATAATGGGGCTGTTCCAGTGCCCGGCGCCGCATGGCAGCGTGGCGATCCGCCGCCCGGATGTCGCCTCGTAGATATTCAGTCCGCCATTCGGGTCGTACACGAAGAGCATGCCGTCGGCAACGACAGGACTTGTTCCCGCGCGGTCTGTCCGCCACCGGGGCTGAAGGGAGGCGCCGGCCACTGTCCACGCGGATGTGGCTCCACCGTCTGCCGCGAACATCCACGTGGTGCCGCTCATCTTCAGGAGCGCGGGGGCGGTGAAAAGGCGGTTCCCGGAAGGCGTGGGGACCTTGCTCGCCTCGCCGGCGCGGTGCGGGGCGGCGCCGGACATCGTGTGCCAGTCGAGCACGCGAATGATGCGGTCCTTCCCGCCCTGTGCAATCAGGCCGTTGCCCAGGAGCACCGGCGACGTTGAGCCAAGATCCTGGTCCTGCTCATTGAGCACCTCGGTGTTGTCGGGTGTGTAATTCCCCAGGATTCTCGTGGCATCCGGGTCGAGCTCGATGACGGCGTCTCCCCAGTTGACGGATCCATCCCATGCGCCGTTGCCCGTCGCGATGTAGAGATCGCCGTTTGCGGAATCGATGACGACGCCGGCGCGCCCCCAGATCCCCGAATCGCTCTGCGGCACGGATGACGGGTCGAGCAGCTCGTTGCGGTCACTGGACAGGGAGTTCCACACGTGGAGGAGTGAGCCGGTCGCCGCGTCCATGATCGCCACGTGCCCCTGGTAGGGCGGCGCATCGCCAATGTAACCGTCCGTTGCCGCAAATACCCTGCCATGGAAAAATGAAAGTGGCGATGCAATCTTCTCGCGTTCGGGAAGCCTGGTGATTGCCGTTGCCCACACGACCCGGCCATCCGCCACCGCCAGCTTCCTGATCATCCCATCCGGGGCGGCTGCGTAGATGAACTTCCGATCGTCATCGGCAACGGGGGTTGCGTTCGTGATTCGAGAGGTCGCTTTCAGGCTTTCGTAGCTCGCGGGCGTGTACTCCCAGAGAATCGCGCCGCTGTCTGCATCCAGTGCCAGGGTCTTGCCGTATGTGGTCGTGACGAAAAAAGCGTCGTGAGGGGATCCCGCTATGGTCGCCCCGCGCAGATAAACAGCAGAGCCGTCCACGGTTCCGTCAAGCACGACCTGTTGCCGGAAGAGCGAGCCGATTCTCTCCGCGCTGAGACCTGTCTCGACGTCTGGCGCGCTGGAGCGACCGACGTCCCATCCAAAGGTCGGCCAGTCCTGCGCCTCCGCGAGAGGGCACATTCCGACGAGAATGAATACTGTTATCAGAACGCGATTTCGCATGGTTGATCCCCGCTCCAAAGAGAATATCTCGTATTCCCAGGTTGTCGACAACGTCGTCATGCGCAGCGCTCAGTGGATTTTTGCTTTCAATCTGCCTGATGAGGAAGTACTTTTTCCACTGTGAAGACGACAGGGAGACAAGTTTCGAAACAGGCATCGAAGGCGAAAGTTTCTCGTCACAGGGCTGCCGAGCCGGCGGGGATGATTCACCGTTCAATACGACTGCTCCGCGCGGCGCTTGTCGATCTGGGCGCCGCGATGCCGCTGTCGGACGTCGAACGCATTGCAATCATGATCAACGAAGCGATGAGCGTGCAAACGCGGAGCTTTCACACCCCCGCGCATATTTTCGACCTCATCGACCCCGCCAATCCGCACACGAACCTTGCCGCCCTCTTCCATGACCTTGTCTATTGCCAGGTGGACCACGGATTCACCCCGGCAATCGCCGCGTCAGTCGAGTCGAGCATCGAACAACGCGACGGCGGGCTCTTCATCCGCACTGGTGCCGCGCCAGGCGATCGGCAGCTTTCTCTCGCCCTGACCGTCTTCGGGCTCGCACCGGGGCAGAAACTCGAGCCCAACGGCGGGATGAACGAGTTCCTGAGCTCACTCGTCATGTTGCGAAGTCTCGGGGCGGTCGTCCCGGAGGCGGATCTTGCGCTGACGGCCGGCTGCATCGAGCAGACGATCCCTTTTCGCGGGCCCGATGAAAACGGGCGCAGCCCGGCGGATCGCCTCGAGGAGCGGCTTGCGAAAGCCAGCCTCACGCTCGCCCTGGGTCTTTCGAGGAAAAAAATACTGGAGGGCGCACGATGGGCCGTCAGCTTTGCCAACCGCGACGTCGCGAACTTCGCGGAGCGGAAGGTCGGCCGATTCCTTGACAATACGTGGAAGCTCCTTCCGGAGAGCAATCCGGCCCTCCGGACGCAGGGAATCTATTCCATCCGCAGCTACCGGTTGGCCCTTCAGAGTATGGAAGGATTTCTCCGGGGTCTCGACCCGCGGACCATCTTCGCCCGCCACAGGGGCGTTCCTTCTGCGGCGGAGTACGCGCGCATGGAACAACGGGCGCGCCGGAATGTGACCGCCGCGCGCGACTACCTGGGGATGAAGCTGCTGGCCGCTGCGGCGCTCGAGGCCTTTGCCGAGATCAGCGGGGGTGATGCGCCGATGTCCTATTTCATGGGCGAGCTCGATGGGAATGAAAAGGGCAGCAGGCTGGAGCATTATCTGCCGCGCCGGTCCGCGAAAGCGGGGTCGTCACCGCGTCGGCCGCTTGATGCGACGCTTCATGATCTCCTGGCCAAGGGGCGGGCAAGCTCGTCACGCTTCGATCTTCAGAACTCGCCACTTGCCCTTTTCATCGGGGAGAACGTCGGGGCGGAAGGTGTAGCGGCGCTCCTCGCCGCGGCTCGCCAGATGTTCGCGGGAGAAATTGCTCCTGGCGCTTTCCTGGAGAAGCTGCCCGCCCGCGTCGCAGTCGCCATCGCAGTGGGGTGCGCCAACATGGCGTTCGCCCGCCGCGTCCAGCTCCTGGAGTACGCGGAGAAACGGGGTCAGACGATTTCCAGGTAGTCCTTGTCCGGCAGTGCCGGGAAGGGAGCGGTGGGGAGCGTCTGGTACCAGCAGGCAACCGAAGCGATGTCATCCTGGAGCGGCAGGAATCGCCGGTCGCTTCTCCATCCGAGCCCCTGGATGGTCACGCGCAGATCCTTTTCGAAGCGCACAGGATCCATGATGTGCCACCGGTACATCGCGTGACGATGTTGAGAGCTGTAGAGGCCGTCCGGACGAATGACCTGGTGCATGCCCATGAAGGGCGTTGAATAGGCGATGTACTTCCCGTCGACATCCCAGTTGTATGCGCCGCCGAAGTAGTCCTCGGTTCCCGTGCCGCAGATCGTGGGAAACTCGCCGTCCCCGTCGATGTAGAACTTCACCTCTCCCTCGCCCCACCAGCGATTGTTGTTCACCCCCCAATGCAGGACGGTGCCGACGTACTGCCCGCGTCCCTTCACACCGTCGAGAATGGCGTAGACGGTCTTGTACGGGAGCGGATTGACGCGGCGGAACTGCGCGTGGAAACAGGCCGCATCGTCGGGCACCGCGGTGAGCGAATAGTCCACCTGGTAGAAGAGGGTCATGTCTTCGTTGTGGCGGTTCTCAAGGGTCATGCGGCAGCGCTTGCGAAACGGCATCGGCCAGAAGGCGTTGTACCCGCGATTGGGATTCACCGCGACGGGCAGCGAGCTCACCTGGGCGAACTGGCCCCACCCGCAGGCAAAAAAATCGGCCGCCGGGCATTCGACCGATGGGACGGTCTGATCGTCCCAGTAGATGCGGAAAATGTAGAAGCGCGCGGTGGTGCCCTTGTTCGCGATGCTTCCCGTAAGCCAGAGGTGCTGGATCGCACCTGGTCCCTCGATGTCGGCGAATGCAAAGGTCTCACCTGCCTTGACCTGGACACAGGGCGCCACCTTCCAGCCCTGCCCAAGGTCCCGCGCGGCGTTGGTCCGGTCAGGGACCGCCATGCCGCCTGCCCCCTTGTCGCCCCGCGGGTTTTCGGCGCTGATCGCGCGTGTTTTCGCATCCGCCAGGCGATAAATGCCGTCAAGACCCGTTGAAACCATGCCGTGATTGTTCATACGGCGCAGATCATAGGGCGCGGAGCTCGACGTGGCAAGCGCCTCACAAACTGAAAAGATGCCGCAACCGCCGGTCATTGACTGCTCCGTCCCACGTGGTTAGCATCAAGGTGAGGAGAACCCCGATCCCATGAGACCCAAGAACTCTTTTCTCGTCCTGTCTTTTTCCTTCCTGTTGCTCATGCTCACTCCTTGTGAATCCATGGCACATGAAATCAACGACGACGCGACACGGCCGATATTCAAGGAGATCTGGGCGTATCTCATGCAGGGCGAGGAGAAAGAGCTGACGGGCATTGAGCCGATCACGGATCTCTGCTATTTCGGCGTCGGTCTCACCAAGGATGGAAGACTTGCCGGCGCGATCGCGAGGCCGTCCATCGTGTTCAGGAACGGCCTGAAGCCGCGCGTCGATGTTGTGGTTGCCGAGCTTTCGAACAGCGCGCTCATGCACTTTTCGATGGACCCTGAATACGGGGTGCGCCCGCTGCTCATCGATGACATTTGTCGACTTTCAGCGGATTTCGACGGGGTTCAGATCGACTTCGAGGCGGTTTCAGGCGACGATGCCGCGTATTTTTCCGGCTTTCTGACGGAGCTGAAACAGAAGCTTCCGGCGGGAAAGATGCTGAGCGTCGCGCTGCCGGCGAGGCTGACGCAGATCTCCGATGCATACGACTACACCCAGATCGCACCGATCGTGGATCGCGTTGTCATCATGGCCTACGACGAGCATTGGAGCACCAGCGCCCCGGGTCCCGTCGCTTCGCTTGCATGGTGCGCAAAGGTGGGGGAGTATGCGCGCGGTGCGGTACGTGGCGACAAGCTGATCATGGGCCTCCCGCTCTACGGCCGCGCGTGGCAGGACAAGACGCTGGCACGCGCTCTGCGCTTCCGGAACGTCCTGGACATCGTCGCAAAAAAGAACAGCACGCCCATCTATGCATCTGAGCTCGGGGCATACTTCGAGTATTCGGAGAGCGTCGTCGTGAAGGTCTTCTACGACGACACGCGCACGATCCTGGAAAAGCTGCAGTTGTATCGCGCAAAGAATATTGCGTCCGTGTCCTTCTGGCGCATTGGACAGGGCCCTCCGGAATTGTGGAGCGCCCTGGGCGTCGATTCGGCGATGACCTCCGAAACCGGCGACACGGTGGCAGTCTCTCCCGCGGCGAACGCATCGGATCCACCGCTGTAAGCCGCCCGGCGCCGCACGCGATGCTCAGCGTGAAATCTAGAGAATATCAACCCCGACGAGGGTCGCATCGTCGTAGAACTTTCTCTCCGGGAACATCTCGAGGATCAGGCCGACCATCTTCCGGTTGAACTCGGGATCGCCGGAAAAATGCATGAGCAACGACTTGACGGCGTCGAGGCTTATATAGCCGGCGATCCGTCCCCGCTCCACGAGTCCATCCGTCATGAACACGACCTTGTCCCCTTTACGGACGGAGATTGCGAGGTCCCTGTACTCCGCGTCCGGCGTGAACCCGCAGGGATAGCCGGGAATTGCATGCGTGCTGCATTCCTCCGCGCGCACGATGTAGACGGGGAGATTACCGGCATTACTGAAGGTGAGCTGCTGCGCGGCGCAATCCAGGTACGCGGCCGTGAGTGTGATGATGAACTCGGGTGCCTGGGCGAGCTCGCGGAGGATCAGCCGGTTGAGCTTTGTGAGGAACTCACTCGGCGAGAACGTGGCGTCCTCCAGGCTCCCGAGCTCTTCCCGGGAGATGAGCGTGCGGACAATCCCCGTGACGAACGCAGCCTCCAGGCCATGACCGGAAACGTCTCCAAGGATGACGATGCATCTGTCTTCGGAAAGCGGGATGACCTGGTAGAAATCCCCTCCGCAATAGAACTCCGTGAGGGGCTGGTAAGCGACCTGCACGTTGAATCGCGCGGAGGGAAAGTCGTCGTGGTGAAAAAGCCTCTTTTGAATCTGCCCCGTGCGCTCGAGCTGAGACACGAGCCGCGCCAGGTACTCCCGGTTGAGGACATCGGAGTCATGCTGGGACATCGCCTTTTCGATTTCCTTGATGAAGCCTTCAGTCTCCCAGGGTTTCTGGATGAATGCGGAAATCCCCGCGGACACGGCCCGCGCAATTCCCCCGACTTCAGAGTAGCCGGTGATGAGAATGGAGCGGATATCGGGATAGAGACGTTTTGTCTCGCAGATCAGCTCGTCGCCCCCCATGGCACTCATCTTCAGATCGCTCACCATCACCTGGATCGTCTCGTGATTCTCCCTGAGGATGTCGAGCGCGCTCCGGGCGGAAAGGGCGGTGTAGAGGGTGACATTTTTCTTTGTCTTCCAGAAATAGAGCTCCCGGTCTATCGCCTCGAGTATCTTCGGCTCGTCATCGACGATCAGTATTGATTGGCCGCCCACGATACGTCCTTTCCGCTCTTCTTGCACGTGCGCCATCACGCCATTCGCAGACAGACGCCCACTGCATATCGTATCCTATCGGCCGTCGGGTTTCCATCCCCTCCCTTGAGCCGGATCTGGAATGCGCGTACACTCGCGGCACGCGCATGAACGAAACCGACCTGGACGCGCTGGAACGTGCGACGCACGGAATGAAGCATTTCTCGGCGCGCGCGGTCGCGCGAGACGGAGTGGAGGGAGGCCTGCGCATTCATCTCGAGGGATACCTCGACGGCGATGCGGCAGGCACCCTGATGCCTGCCGTGATGGCGCTGATTGAAAAGTGGGACGGCCAGCCGCGTGTCGTTTTCGTCCTGGACAAGCTGGAGTACATCTCGTCCCTGGGCGTCGGCATGCTCATCACGGCAAAAGCGGTTGCCCGCGAGCGTGGATTCGCGCACGCCCTGGAGAACTCCCCGCCGCCCGTCCGTCACGTGCTGGAGCTGCTCGGCGTGTTCACCTACATGTCCATGCAGGATCGTCCCTCTACGGAATGAGACACCAGAAGGCTGCATCTTTCGCGCTCGCCACCATCCTCCTCGTTGCCATGGCGGCGGGAACGCTCATCCTGTTCGTCTCTCCAGGCGCGGCACTGGTGACACGCGCACTCCGCATCATTCTTCCCGCGGGCGCCGGTGCCGCCCTGCTCCTTCTCCTCGTGGAATGGCGCCGGCGCGAAACGCCGACAACGGGCGCGCGGGAAGCTCCGGACGGCGTCAACCGTATGAGCGAGGCGAAGCTCAATGCGCTGGTCAACGAATCCCAGGACATGATCCTGACGATCGACAGCGCCGGCAGGATTGCCGAGATCAACCGGGCCGGAGCGCAGCTCCTCGGCTATGAAAGCATTGACGCGGTGATCGGCCGCGTGGAGGCGGAGTTCTGGCCGAACGCGCGCGACCATGCCGTGCTCATGCAGCTCATCCAGGAAAGCGGCGCGGTCAAAAACTTCGAGGTGATCCTCACGCGGGCGGATGGGGCCACGATATTCGGGCTGGAAAGCGCCACGGCGATCCGCGACGAGGCGGGCGACATCTCCCAGATCCACGCGATCGTGAAGGACATCAGCGCGCGCATCCGCGACGAACAGACACGGTGGAAGCTGAATGTGCAGCTCGCCGAGGCCAACCAGAAGCTCAAGGAATCCCAGGCTATGATCATCCAGCAGGAGAAGCTGGCGTCCATCGGCCAGCTCGCTGCGGGCATCGCCCACGAGATCAACAACCCGCTGGGATTCATGAAGAGCAACCAGTCGGCGCTCGGGCAGTTCCTGCGCAATATCGAGGCGTTCCTCCGCAGCCTGAGCGACGTCGAGTATCCCTCGCTCGCCGGCGCCCGCGCGGCCTACAACATCGACTACATCCTTTCGGGACTGGGAAAGATACTCGCCGACCTGGATGAAGGGTTTCGGCGCATTTCTGAGATCGTCCAGAATCTTCGCTCATTCTCCCGCATCGATGCGGGAGATACACGTGCGCTCTTCGACGTTAATGCGGGGATCAGGAAGATTCTCGTCGTGGCCCACAACGAAGTGGTCGCCAGCGCGGATGTCACGCTGGAGCTGGGAGAGCTTCCATTGGTGGAATGCAGCGAAGGGGAGATCCTCCAGGTATTGCTCAACATCATCGTGAATGCCGCCCAGGCCATCAAGGCGCAAGGGCGGGCGCAGAAGGGGCGCATCGAGATTCGCACCGGCACGCGCAACGACCATGTCTGGATCGAGATCGAGGATGACGGCCCGGGGATACCGCGCGAGATACAGTCAAAGATATTCGACCCTTTCTTCACCACGAAGCCCGTCGGCCAGGGAACGGGCCTGGGTCTCAGTATTTCCTACGATATCATTGTCCACAATCACGGCGGCGCCTTGACCGTGCGGAGCGCGCCGGGGGCGGGCGCCTGCTTCAGGATCGACCTGCCGATCATCCACAGGAAGAATACCGACAGCGAGGCCCTTGCGCGGAGCCCCTGAGGCCCCGCCAACGGCTCACCCGCCACCCGCGGGCGGCGGCGTCCTACCAGTTGCAGCTCCCGGGCATTCAAGCGATGGCGGAGGCCGCCTTCACCGCCCGCTCCAGGAGCGCTTCTGCGCCGATCTGAGTCGCCAGTCGTGAAGCCTGCGGCGTCGGTCCCCTCCATCGAAGCGCTTCAACGGAATCGAAAAGATCGGCGTCGGTCCTGAGCGTCGCAAGCTTGCGAAACAGGACCGCAAGCTCCCAGTTGTCGCGCAGGCTCCGGGCAAGGCGCCCCTCCTGCTCCTGGATCGGGATGTTCTCGATATGACCGTAACGTGAGAGCGCCGCCGCTGATGATTTCGCTCCCCAACCGGGGATCCCGGGATAGCCGTCGGCGCTGTCTCCCACGAGGGCCAGGTAATCGGGAATGGACTGCGGAAGCACGCCGAACTTCGCTTTGACCCCGGCTTCATCCCGGATGTGACCGCCGCGCCGGTCCACCTGCACGACCCTTTCACCCACGACGCACTGGGCCAGGTCCTTGTCAGGCGTCCAGATGCAGACCTTCTGCGCTTCGGGGGAAACCGCGGCAGCAGCGGCCGCGGAGGCCAGCGCATCGTCGGCCTCCAGCTCGACCATCGGCCACACGACAAATCCGAACGCCGCGAGCGCCTCTTCGAGCGGGTGAAACTGGGCGCGGAGCGTCGGATCGACGCCTTCGCCGGTCTTGTACCCCGGCCACA
>PMDT01000182.1 GCA_003154555.1 Spirochaetaceae bacterium | reverse complement strand
TGACCCTTGCCGAGGAGGAGCACGGTGTCACCCGGTTCTGCGAGAGACAGGGCGAACCGGATAGCCTCTCTCCTGTCGGGAATCAGGAAGAGATCTTCCCCGCGCTTTTTCCCCGCGCAGCCCGCGGCCACCTGCTCGATGATCTGCATCCTGTCCTCGCCGCGCGGGTCCTCATCCGTGACGATGACGACGTCGCAGTGATCCGCTGCCGCCTTTCCCTGCATGGGACGCTTGGCATTGTCGCGCTCGCCGGCTGATCCGAACACGACGATTACACGGCCGCGCGTATTCGCTCGCACCCAGGGGAAGAGTTTCAGGAATGCCCCCGGCGTGTGGGCATAGTCGACGATCACGGCAAAGGGCTGGCGCTGATCGACATAGTCCATCCGGCCAAGGACTCCGCGCAGGCGCGGCAGATACGCGGCAAGTGAAAGCGGCGGGACTTCGGCGGCGTGCGCCACCGCAAGACAGGCGGCGAGCGCGTTCTCCACCCAGAAGATGCCGGGGATCGACATCCGGGTCTCCACCGCGCCGCGCGCCTCCGCCATCACGAAGCTCGTTCCCGTAATGTCCATGCGCAGATCGCGTGCCACGAGGTCCGCCTTTCCCGAGAGGCCGTAGGAGAAAACGGGAACGCGCGACGCCTCCGTGAAGTATGCCGCGCTGGGATCGTCGCCATTGACCACGGCGAAGCGCGGGCAGCCCACATCTTTCGGCGCATCGGGGGAGAGGGACCGGAAGAGATTGGCCTTGTCGGACCGGTACTGCTCGAAGGAGCCATGGAACTCCAGGTGCTCGTGCGTGACATTCGTCATCACCGCGGCGTCGAACTGGACGTCGCCGAGCCTGTTCATGCGGCGGGAGAGGCCGTGCGACGTCGCCTCCACGACGGCGAACTCCTTGCCCTGTCTCACCATCTCCCGCAGCATGCCCTGGATCTCACTCGCTTCCGGCGTGGACTGCCGGAAGGGGTTCTTCACGATCTCCTCCGCCGTCTGGAATGAGACGGTGGAGAGAAACCCCGCCTTGCGGCCGAGGAAACCGAGGAGCTGGGTGATGAACCAGACCGTTGAGCTCTTCCCGTCGGTTCCTGTCACCCCGATCGTGCGGATGGAGCGCGAGGGCCATTTGTAAAAGGCCGCCGCAATGGGAGAAAGGGCGATGCGAGGATTCTCCACGCGGATGCACACGGCTGCGCCGGCGTCCACGGGGAGCGGTCGCGCGTGGAGAATCGCCGTGGCGCCGCGCCCCAGGGCATCTTCCACGTAACCATGACCATCGGTATGCACGCCGCCCATCGCGGCAAAAAGGAAACCGGGCTTCACGTCGCGCGAGTCGTAGGCGATCCCTTTCACGACGGTGCGCGGGTCACCGCGCATTTCCAGGATGGGAATGTTCTCGATCAGATCGCTCACGCTCATCTCGGGCATCGCAGAATGCTATCCGTGGTGTGCCTGTCGATCAAGCGGGCGCGGCGAAGACAAAAAAGCCCCGCCACGCGGCGGGGCCACTCATGCGAAAGAGAAAGACAGCCTAGCGCGCCGGCTTCAATGCCTCGATGGCAAGTGGCACCGCCGTGACGTGGATCGATGCGCCCGAGATGGCATCCGATGTTCCGTCAGCCCGGACGGCGATCTTCGCCGGATCCTGTGCCTTGATGATGGCAGCCTCAACGGCCGCGGCCTGGACATTCCATTCGCCGTCTTTCGCGGCCTTGGCAAGCCCGTAGCGGCCGGCGAGCGCTTCCACGAGCTTGGACTTCTTGGTCGTGTCCTTGCTGGTGCCGTTCCACAGGACATCAACGATCGTCCCGTTGACGACCGTGACGAGGACGGAGTCTTTCCATCCCGTCTGCGCGTCGAATGCCGGCTGCTCGTTGAAGTACCAGCCGTCCTTCTTGTAGATGCCTTTTGCGACAGGCGCCGACGCCAGCGCCTTGTTCAGCAGCGCATAGAATGTGCTGACGTGAATGGAGGCGCCGGAGATTGCGTCCGTTGTGCCGTCGGCCTTGATCTTGTTGAAGGCGATATCCTGGGTCTTCAGGAGATACGCCTCGACCGTTGCCGCCTCCTGGTTCCATTCGAGCCCGAGCTTGGAGGCCTTTTTCATGCCGTAACCACCCGCGGCGGCGACAGTCTTCTTGTCTGCCCCGCCAAGATTGGAAACGCCGTTCCAGTTCACCTTCGTGATCCTGCCCCCGGCGACCGTGACGACCATCTGCTCTTTCCAGCCGGTCTGCGGGTCGAAGTTCGGGTCCTGCGCGAAGTAGACCCCGTCCCTGGCCTTCACCTGGGCGAAGGCGACACTGGTGAGGGCGACAGAGAGTATGAGAGAAACGATTATTATTCTTCTCATGATTGGCTCCTTTCCTGATCTGGGAATACCCTCATTGCAGCCGATCCCGGGAATCGTGTCAACACGTACGGCGATTCGGGTGCGGTTGCCCTCGGGATTTGCTTTCAGGCGATGAAATACATATGCTCTGGTCTGGGAGCCTTGGACATGTACACGGTGCGCATCGAGGACGGTTTTTCCGCCGCCCATTTTCTCACCCGCTACCACGGCAAGTGCGAGCGGCTGCACGGACACAACTACAAGGTCTTCGTCACCGCGTCGGGCCGGGAGCTCGATGACGGCGGCATGCTCCTTGATTTCGGCATCCTCAAGGGAGCGCTGCGCAAAGTCACCCTGGAGCTCGATCACTCCAGCCTCAACGAGCATCAGTCTTTCAGCGACGGCTGCCCCAGCGCGGAACGCATCGCTCTCTTCATCTACGAAAGAATGCACGCGGAGATGCCGAAGGCGCAGTTTTCGCTGGTGGAGGTGTTCGAGACCGACCGGAACAGGGCGACCTATTCTCCGGACTGAGGGGTCCCCGTGGACCTCGCCCATCCCTTCCTGACCGAGCAGCTCATCGCCTATATCGGGAACAAGAGGGCTCTCCTCCCATTTCTCCACGGTGTGCTCTCCCGTCTGATCGATGAACCCTCCCGGTCTGCATTTCTGGATCCATTCGCGGGATCGGGTGCCGTGTCGCGCCTGGCGCGCCTGATGGGCTTCGAGGTGCACGCAAATGACTGGGAGCCCTACTCTTTTGTCATCAATTCCTGTCATCTCGGCGTGGCGCAGGGCGAGCTGTCGAGACTCTTTGGAGACAACGGCGGCCTTCCTGCGCTCATGCACGCGCTCAACTCCCTTTCCGTGCAACCTCGGGAAGAATACATCAGCCGGCACTACGCGCCGCGTGCCACGGCGACCGCGGATTGGCGCACCGAGCGGCTCTTCTACACCCGGGAAAACGCGCTCGCCATCGACCTGCTGCGGGAGCGGATTGAAGCATTGTATCCGGGCCAGCCCGACACGGCGGATGCGCGCGCGGAAAAATGCATCCTGCTCGCCTCACTTCTGTACGAGGCGGCGACCCATACGAACACTTCCGGCGTTTTCAAGGCCTGCCACAAAGGCTTCGGCGGCCACGGGCGGGACGCCCTGAGCCGGATCCTCGCTCCAATACGCGTGCATGTGCCGGTGCTCGTCGACTCCCCGCGCGCTTCCACCATGCACTGCATGGATGCCGCGGCGTTTCTTCGCGGCAGGTCCGCTGACGTCTGCTATCTCGATCCGCCCTATGCCGGTCACCAGTATGGCAGCAACTATTTCATGCTCAACACCATCGCCCTCTGGGACAAGCCAGCGGTGAGCGGCGAACGCGGAGCAGATGGGCGTTTTCGGCAGAAGGCGGGGATACGCCAGGACTGGACGAAAACGCGCTCGGCATTCTGCTATCGCGCCTCGGCGCTCCCCGCGCTGAAAGAGACCCTGGAAGCCGCCGATTGCAGGTGGATCGTCGTGAGCTACAGCAACGAGGGTGTGATAAGCTTGGAAGAGCTGTGCGATGTGCTGGCCTCGTCCGGCAGCCTCGCCATCCATTCCACGGGCTACGTCAAATACCCCGGCGGCAAGCAGAGCCTTTCACGGACGACGCGCAACCTCGAGCTCGCGCTCGTGGTGGACCGGCGCGGCCGGCGGCGGGCCGGCGGCGCAACGCACTCCCTCCAGCAGGCACGGCTCGCGCAACTCCTGGCAGGCTCATTCGCCCCCGCACGCGTCCGCGCGGCTTTCGCGACAAAGGGCGATTGCATCCTCGCGCCTGCACGAGGCAGCCGCAGGCTCGCACTCCCGATGCGCCATTTCTGGCGTTTCGGGGACGGGGCCCGGCAGGCACGGCTGCCGACGGGACCTGCCGTGCAAGGGCTGATATCCGCGCTCTCCGCGTGCGCGGTGCGCGACGTGCGGGAAGAGATCGAGGTGGTGGCACGGATCGCGCGCACTCTCACGGACGCGCGTGAACAGGCTGCCCTGCTGCGCGAGGCCGTGAGGCTGCTGAACAGGCTTGCGCACCGGAAGAATGACGCCGCCTTCGGCACGTCACTCGCGCTCCTGCGCGCCTGCCGCGCCCCGGCGGCATTCGCGGCGCGCTATGACGCCAGCCTTATCGCGGTCGAAGAACGGGCACGACTCAGAGCGGCGTCATCCCGCGGCGCGCCGGCCTGATCGCGGCTGGTGCCGGTGACACCGGCGCCTGCCGCGCGCTACATTCGTTGCCAAGGAGCACACCATGTACCAGACCGATAATCTGTCGCACAGCGATGCGCAGGCAATGATCGACGCCGTTCGAAAGAACGCCGAAGCGGCCGGCAAGGCGATCTGTGTCGCGGTGGCCGACGCGCACGGTGAGCTGATCGCGTTTCTCCGCATGGACGGCTGCCAGCTTCCCTCGGTCTCCATCGCGCAGAACAAGGCCTTCACGGCCGCCCGCGAGCGCAAGGAGTCGTCGGAGATCGGAGAGCGCATGAAGGAGACCGGCTTCCCGATGACGAATTATGGCAGCCTGCGCTACACCGGTTGGGGTGGCGGTTTGCCGATCCTCCACGAGGGGGTTGTGATTGGCGGCATCGGGGTGAGCGGCTTGAGCAGCGAGGAAGACGTCGAGCTGGCGCGGGCGGCAGTGAATCTGGCGGGAAAACAGGGCCGCGCAACTCCGCCAGGAGCGGAAGAACTCNNGGAAGAACTCCGCCAGGAGCGGAAGGGCGCGGCCCGTTGACTGCCTATCTTCCTCTCTTGTTATAGAGGTACTTGTAGAAATCGGAATCCGTGGTGAGCGTCTTGTTGAACTTCGGCAGGATGGTCTGGTATTCCTGCAGCGCCATCCAGTAATCGGCGAATTCCGGGTCCTGGCTGTAGGCCTTGTTGCGGATGGCAAGAGCCTCCGCATCGGCCTTCGCCTTGATCTCCTTCGCCTGGCGTTCGGCTTCCGACTGGATCTGCTTCAGCTTGTTGTTCGTCTGGCCAAGCAGGTTCGCCTTCTCTCCTTCACCGTCCGACCGGAAGGCCTGCGCGATCTGGTTGCGCTCCTTGATCATGCGGTC
>PMDT01000149.1 GCA_003154555.1 Spirochaetaceae bacterium | reverse complement strand
ATCCGCTCGGCGAGGTACTCCACGATGTTCCACTTGTGGTTGTCCATGAAGATGCTGATCAGCATGATCAGGTTCGTGTCGTCCACCAGCTCGCGCGAAAGGGCGAGCACGCCCGCGATATACAGGGCGATGATCGAGTTGCTCGTATGCTTGAGGTGCTCGCCGGTGAGCTCCTGCACCTCTTCCACGATGCCCTCCGTGCGCGCCTGGTCGATGAGGACGTCGAGATCCTTGAAGTTCGTGATCGAGTAGCTGTTGAGGGTCGCCCGGGTCCATTTCTCCTCGTTGAGAAGGTCGGTGATCGTCTTCAGCAATTCCGTTGCCATTCTTTTCTCCCTTATGAGCTGAGATGCCGCGCTAGCGCGTGTATTCGTCGTGGACACCGGGATCGATATCCCGGATCTTCGCAAGAACCTCCTCGACCCGCTCGCGCGGCTCGCCGACCGACATGAAGTGATCGATCAGCCATATGTAGCGGTTGATCAGCCGCGGCGCGGTTCTGTCGCGAACTGCCGATCCCCCGCGATACTCCTTTTCCAGCCGGTAGATGGCCTGCTTGAGCTTGCCGAACTCAAGAGGCTTCATCTCCCTTTTTACATTCAGGACCCCCCAGACCGCGCCGTAGACCGGCAGCCATTCATTGAGGGCCGGTCCCGCATAGCCCCGTCCCTTCAACTTCTCCGCAAGGCGGAGAATGAGCGGCGACTCCATCCATTCGAGGTCGATCGCCTGCGGGTCGACGAAAAGCGCTTCGCGGAAAAAAACCTTGGCTGACCGGGATTCGTTCACCAGCGAATAGCAGTCCGCCAGTTCCGCAAGTATCCCCGGGTCGTCTCTCCTCTCCCGGTTGGCGCGCTCCAGATTCTCAATTGCGCGCCCGTAGTTGCCGGTCCCCTTGCAGCAACGACCGATCTGCAGAAGGACGTCCGGGTCGCCGCCCTGCTCGGATTCGGGAGCCGCTGCCAGGTAGAACGACAGGGCAGTGGAGAAGATGAACTGCTTGATGGCGAACAGGCACCTCTCCGGGACGTCCGCCAGCCGCTCCACGAAGGCATGGAAGAGCCTCCACTGACCGAGGAGCAGCTCCCCGCGCTCGAAACCGTCAAGCTCCGGATGCTCCTGCTCGAGTCTCTCCTTCCAGAACCCCGCGCATTTCAGGGCGGATGCCGCACCCGGGGCTTCAACGTCGCGCTCCAGGATGCCTTCCAGCAGGTCAATGGACTCTGAAAACTGCCCCTCGCGCATCACCTGGCAGACGGCATCGAAGATCCGGCCGGGTTTCTCTTCCTTCAGGATGGGCCGCCCCTCCCTCATCCCTCAAACCTTTCCCGGCTGATCCCCTTCCGCCGGCCTGGAAGCTGCGCTCCGCCGGCGGAGTCGAATCAGCGTAATCTTCGCCGGGACCCGCACTTACCGTCTTTCACGCCCATGAAAAGTATCGCACGCGTCAGCGTCTTTCGTCAATGCCGAGCTTCTGCTATGATGCGGGACGATGGAACCCCGCGACCAGGCACAAAGCGCCCGGACGGCCTCCGCGAACGGTGAGACAAGACCGGTGCGCATCGCGCCATCGGTCTTGTCGGCGAATTTCGGAAATCTCGGTGAAGGCGTCCGCCAGGCCGAACGGATGAACGGCGATTTCGTCCACCTGGACGTCATGGACGGATGCTTCGTGCCGAATATCACCTTCGGCCCCAAGGCGGTCAGAGACCTGCGTCCGGTGACCCGCCTGCCTTTCGACGTTCATCTCATGATCTGCAGGCCGGAGAGTTTCATCGACGAGTTCTGCGAAGCGGGCGCGGACTATCTCACGATCCACCTGGAGGCGACCACGCACGCGAATCGGGTCCTTACCGCGATCGCGGAAAAAGGAGCGCGCCCGGGGATCGCCATCGTGCCGTCCACACCGGCGGCGGCGCTCACCGAGGTGTTGTCGATGGTCTCCCTCGTTCTGGTGATGACCGTGAACCCCGGTTNNGGGGGTCTCCCTCAACCCGGCCACGCCCCTCGTCCAGATCGAACCGATCCTGCCCGACATCGACCTGCTGCTCGTGATGACCGTGAACCCCGGTTTCGGCGGGCAGGTGATGATCCACCAGTGCCTGCGCAAAGTGGAAGCGCTGGTCCAGATGCGGCGCGACGCGGGGCTTGATTTCCTGATCGAGGTGGATGGCGGCATCAACCGGGAGACGATCGGGGAGGCGTTGAACGCGGGCGCCGATGTCATCGTGGCCGGTTCGGCGCTTTTTTCAGCCAAGGATCCCGCCGGTGAAGTAGCATTCCTTCGGCGGCCATGGTAAAATCGGGTTTGAGTTTGCCCCCACGAAGGTCGAAAGTCTAGGGAGGAGAGAAAAAGGCTCATGAGCTATCCCCGGAAGGCACTTGTCCCGACGCTGCTCGTCCTGTTCTGCCTGTTGCCTCTGGCGCTCGGGGCACAATCATCAAGCCCTGCCTCTGATATGAAGGACGGCATTGACCAGTTCAGGAACGGCCAGTACGACAAGGCAATCCTCCTCTTCCACAATGTCATCCTCGATCCTTCTGCGGCGGATCAGAAGCCGGTCGCCTATCTCCTGATTGCCAAATCCTACATGGCGCTTGGAAAGCTTGATGATGCGGACCGCAATCTCGAGTTCTATATCGCCACCTATCCCTCGGCCCCGGACATCGAAGAGGCGCTCTATCAGAAGGGGAGGCTCCTGTTTCTGCAGAACGACTTCGAGAATGCGATCAAGGGGTTGCAGTCATTCGCGGCCGCGTACCCGAAGTCGAGCTTCCTGTCCAGCGCCTGGTTCTGGGTGGGCGAAAGCCTGTTCGGATTGGGACGTCTTGACGACGCCCTTGTCGTGTACCAGAAAATCGTCACGGACTATCCGTCGAGTGTGAAGACCGAGGCCGCGCAGTACAAGGTGTCCCTCATCCAGCTTCAGAAGAAAGAGGTCGAGCTCTCCAAGCTCCTGAAATGGAGCCACGAGGACTTCCTGCGCAGCGTCGAAGAATACCAGAACAGGGAAAAGACCTACGAACTGGCAATCGCCGCCTACCAGAGGAGGCTTGCATCGACCGGAGCAAGCGACGACCAGCAGGCCATCGCAAGCCTCCAGCAGGCACTCGCGCAGAAAACGGCGGAGGCGGCGCAGCTCAGCGCAAAGCTTGCGCAGGCGGCCGCGGCGCCTGGAACGCCGGCCCCGTCCTCGCAGGCGGCGGCCGTGAACGCGGCGGCAGCGTCGCCAACCACGCCGACGGCCGATCAGACCGCACAGAATGCCCGTCTTGCCGCGCTCCTGGCCGCCAAGGCGGATGCACTCGCGCTGAAGGAGAAATACCTCGCATGGCTGGAAGCGAATGCGGAGGTGCAACGATGAGGCCACGCATGCACGGGCGCACCTTTGCATCGCTCGTTGCCGCTGTCCTGATCTTCGCGGCGCCGGCGCTGTCGTGGACGCTCGATCTGGCAGACGGCCGCGTGCGCCTGACGCTGAACGAAGGCATCGGCCGGTTCTCCCTCTCCTGCCAGACCAGGGCAGGCGGTGTTTTCGTGCCGCTCCTTGCTTCCCAGGACCCGCGCACGACGAGTGTCAGTATCGTGGTGGGCAACAAGATCTACCGGATGGGGGAGAGCTCCGAGTTCTCCGAAAAAGTGGAAAAGACTCCAGCCGGCGGCCGCTTCGTCTGGAAGTCATCGTTTCTCCAGGTGACGGAAAGCTTCACTTTCATCGCGTCCACCGGCTCGAGCGTCTCGGACGGGGTGCGCATCGATCTCAACATCAGGAATCTGTCGGAACAGGACATCACGGCCGGAGTGCGGTACCTCTTCGATACGTATCTCGGCGAATCGAGCTTTATTCATTTCCGCACCGACACAATGACCCAGCTCACGCATGAACTGACCCTGACGGCTGCCGACAAGGCCGCTTACTGGCTTTCACCCCTCTCCGGGGACGCCGACAATTTCGGCCTGCAGATGATGCTGTCGGGCCAGGGCGTCACGGTGCCCGACCGGGTGATCTTTGCCAACTGGAAGCGCCTGAGCGACGCCTCGTGGACATTCGATACCTCCTCGGTCCGCAACTTCAGCCTGCTTCCCTACTCGGTCAACGATTCGGCGGTCGCGCAGTATTACGATCCCCGTGCCATTCCCCGGGCTGGAGATGCAACAATAACCATCGCGATGGGCGCTTATGCGAAAGCCGGCTTCAGTGCGGGGGCCGCGCCGACCCAGGATCTCTCCTCCAGCCTCCAGCAGTCCCTGACCGCGGCCCAGACGGCTTCCGACGTCGGCCAGGCGGTGCGCGTGGACCTGCAGACCGTGGACAAGATCCTTGCACGGATCGACGCAGCGTTCGCCGCGGGTGCAACCATTTCGGATGATGACCTCGCCATTCTCAAGAGCGCCCTTGCGGATCTCGGCGGGCGGTCTTCGCGCTACGCGACGAACGGCAAGTAGGACCCATCGATGAAGGCCAGGAGCCTGACGGAGGCGCGACAGCTCTATCGGGCACGGCGGTTCGCGGACGTCATACGGCTGCTCGAGCCGGATGTCTTCAAATACCGTGAAAGCTTCGAGTATTTCGAGCTCCTGGGCTTCTCGTGCCTCCACACCGGTGATCTCGGCGGCGCCTTCTCCTACATCAGCCGCGCTCACCAGATAAACGATGAGGACCTCAACGTCATGCTCGGGCTCGCCGCGGTACACTTCCGCAAAGGGGAGAACGAGACGGCGCTCAAGCGGTGGCTCTCCGTGCTGGAGATCCAGCCGTCAAACCCGACGGCACGTCGGGGTATGGAGATCCTCCGACGCGGGCTCACGCCCGACCAGCTCCAGGAGCTTATCGACTCGGGACGGTTGAAACTCCTGTATCCACCGTTGCCGCGGCGCGCCATGCCCG
>PMDT01000248.1 GCA_003154555.1 Spirochaetaceae bacterium | reverse complement strand
CCCGCTCGTAGAGCATGGTTCCCATGGCGCCGTCGAAGAGGATGGTTTCCCGCCTTTCAAGACGGGTCTTGAAATCGACTTTCATGATGTGTCGCGCGCCGGGAGGGGCGTCAGGAGCGTGCGGCCCGTGACGCCGTGCCCGCCCTCTTTTCCTTGTGGGCGTCCCGCATTCCCTGCGCCGCATGCACGAGGGCGCGGAGGGCAGGTTCCACTTCCTTCCATTGCCGCGTTTTCAGTCCACAGTCGGGGTTGACCCAGAGCTGCTCGGCCGGCAGCACCTCCAGCGCCTTGGAGAGCAGGTCGCGGATCTCCGCTTCCGTGGGAACGCGCGGCGAGTGGATGTCATAGACGCCGGGTCCGATCTCGTTCGGGTACCGGAAGCTCCTGAAGGCGCCCAGCAGCTCCATGCGCGACCGCGCCGATTCGATGGACAGCACGTCGGCGTCCATCGCGGCAATGGCCGGCAGGATCTCGTTGAACTCGGAGTAGCACATGTGCGTGTGGATCTGCGTGGCATCGGCGACCCCCGACGATGCCAGGCGGAAGCTCTCCACCGCCCAGTCCAGGTATGCCGTGCGGTCGACCGCGCGCAGGGGCAGGCCTTCGCGCAGGGCAGGCTCGTCGATCTGGATGATGCGGATGCCCGCCGCCTCCAGGTCCGTCACCTCGTCCCGGATGGCCAGGGCGATCTGCCGGCAGGTTGCTGCGCGCGGCTGGTCGTCCCGCACGAACGACCACTGGAGGATCGTCACCGGCCCCGTGAGCATGCCCTTCATCGGCCGCGTGGTGAGGGACTGGGCATAGGACGACCAGCGCACCGTCATCGGCGCGGGGCGCTCCACGTCGCCGTAGATGATCGGCGGCTTCACGCAGCGGGAGCCGTAGCTCTGCACCCAGCCATTCTTCGTGAAGGCGAAACCCGACAGCATCTCGCCGAAGTATTCCACCATGTCGGTGCGCTCGCTTTCGCCATGGACAAGGACGTCCAGGCCCATTCCCTCCTGGGTGCGCACCGTGCGCTCGATTTCCTGCTCGAGGAAGCGCTCGTAGCTCTCCCGCGAGATCTTTCCGCGCCGGAAATCTGCCCGGTGGGTGCGCACGTCGCTCGTCTGCGGGAAGCTGCCGATGGTGGTCGTGGGGAACAGGGGAAGCCTGATGGTGGCGGATTGAATCGTGCGGCGGTCCTTGTAGGGTGTGCTGCGCCGTGACATCGCCGGTGTGAGGGATGCGATGCGGGCACGCACCGCCGGTCGCGTCACGCGCGGGGAAGCGGCGCGGCTGTGCAGCGCGCGGGCATTCGCCTCGAGCGCGGCGGCGACGCCGGCGCTGCCGCCGTTCAGTGCCCGGGCAATGACGGCGATCTCATCCACCTTCTGCCGTGCAAAGGAAAGCCAGCCCAGGAGCTCGGGATCCAGCTCCGTTTCGAGCTGGAGGTCCTCGGGGCTGTGCAGGAGGGAGCAGGAAGATGCGACAATGAGACGATCCGCGCCCAGCGCCCCGGAGACTTTTTCCGCCGTCCGCAGCGCCGCGGCGAGATCCGTCTTCCAGATATTGCGTCCGTCGACCAGGCCCAGCGACACGATGATGTCCCGCGGTTTCGAGGCGATGATCGCCTCTGCCTGCCGCGGGCCTCGGACCAGGTCGAGGTGCAGCCCGGCGACCGGCAGCTTCAATGCGATCTCCATGTTCTCCTTGAGATCGCCGAAATACGTCGTGAGCATGATCCGCGCGGAGGACGCTTTTGCCAGCATGCCATAGGCGTCCGTCATCGCCTTCTTCCTGCCGGCATCAAGGTCGGTGATGAGGATGGGCTCGTCCATCTGTACCCACTCCGCACCCTGGGACGCGAGCCTTTTCAGCACCTCCCCATAAACGGGGAGGATTGCGTCGAGGAGGTCCAGGGGATCCGACCGCCCGTCGGCTGCCTTTGCCAGGGAGAGGAATGTCACGGGACCGAGAAGCACCGGCCGGGTCATGATCCCGAGGGATTTCGCCTCCACGAAATGGTCGATCACCCTGGTCGATGAGAGCTGGAAGCGCATGCGCGGCTCCACTTCCGGAACAATATAATGGTAATTTGTGTCGAACCACTTCGTCATTTCAAGGGCTGGCACGTCCACGCCGGCTTCCTGGCGCCCCCGTGCCATTGCGAAATACACCGGCAGGCTGACGCCTCCCGCGGACGCCCCGTAGCGCGCGGGCACCGCGCCGACCATGGCGGCCGTGTCCAGCACGTGGTCGTACAGGGAGAAGTCTCCCGACGGCACGAAGCTGATACCGGCATCGTGCATCATCTTCCAGTGATGGGCGCGGATCTGCGCCGCTTCCTCGTGCAACGCCCGTTCGTCGATCTGGGACGACCAGTATCGTTCCAGGGCCCTTTTCAGCTCCCGTCCCGCGCCGATCCGCGGGTAGCCCAGTAAAGCGGTCTGTATCATAGGTGAAAGTAAGATAGGCATGCACAACGACGACGGTCAATTGAAAACCCGCTTGTCCCCTTGGGTCTGGAACGAAGGGGTGAAATCACCGAGTCATGCATGGCCGTCGTCGATTTCGACGGTGCGTTCCCGGAATGACCTCACGGCCTGGAGTGGCATGGCGGGATAGATCTGCCCCGGCACCGGCGGCATGGGATTGTACACCCAGTCGATTTCCGCAAGACCGCAGGCAAAGCCGCCGAAACGGCGGATGCCCTTGTAGGTTCCCCGCACCAGGACATCCTCCATGTCGAGCGTCATGCCGAAAACGGCAAGCGGCGCGCCTGCCGGAATCTCTTCCAGCTCTTCCCGATAGGCGAGGAGTGAAAAGAGCATCGTGTCCCTGGACGCGGTCTGCGCCTGCAGCACGGGGACGATGCGGGGATATCCGTCCGGCGCGACCCAGGCGGCGAACTTGAGATTTCCCATTTTGCCGAGCAGGGCGCGCGTCCACGGGTTGAGGGCCTGGAAGCCGCGGGAGGTGCCTGCCATCGTCCGCGCAGCGACCGTGGCGAGGGAGGCCCCGACGATGCGTCCCATGGGCAGACTTTCCCTGCCGCCGTGTGACACGAGATCGAGATAGTAGACCGTGTGGATTCCGAAGTAGGCGTTGTAGCGGAACATCGGCTCGTTGTTGTAGTCATCGTAGTCGGGGCCCGCCTTCTCGGTATGCGTGTAGACCGCGTTGCCCCGCCACAGCTCCCGCTGGAGCGTCATGGCAAGAAAACCTGTCTTCGGGTTTCTGGTGACATTGACCTTGCTCATGCCCTCGGTGAATTGCCCGAATGAAAGCCGGGTGGGCGATGCCGCCCGGATGCTGCTCAGGAGCGTGAGGTGGGGGAGACCCGCGTCGTTCACCGTGGCGAGCATGCCGATCTTCATCGCCGGTCGAAGCCCCGCGATGTCCGCGTCAGAAAACGTCGCCTGCTGTTTCTCTGCACTCATGATCGTCTGGTCTCCTCTGTCCTGGAATATGCCGCGCGTGCGGCGCCGGTGACGGCAACGCGCGAGGGATCCACACCCGACGCCCGCGCCCATCCTGAAATCTCGTCGAGCTGCGACGTGTCATACAACGGAGTCTCCGCGTACGCCCACTCCATGCCCAGTCGCCGGTATTGCTCCCGGCAGAGATTGTTGAACGCGCAGAGCTCCCAGCGCTCCAGCACGCCGTCCAGGTGCTCCGCAATGAAAGCCCCGATGGCGACGATATTCTCCCTCGTCGCCGTGGCGCCGGGAATCAGCGGCGTTCGTATCCAGAGCCGTGCGCCCGTTTCACCTGCCTCCCGGAGCGTCCGCGCCAGAAGCACGTTTTTCAGGATGAGCTCGTTCGGTTGGCCGGTGAAAGCCATATGAGATACCCGGTCCATGATCTTCAGGTCGAAGAGGAGGGTGTCGGTTGACCGCAGGGCCTGCCCCATGCCCTCCGTTGCCGCGAATCCGCAGGTATCCAGCGCCGTGGCGATGCCTTTTTCCTTGAGGCGTTGGAGAAGAGCAATCGCGAAGCCGGACTGCGCAAGCGGTTCTCCACCCGAAAGCGTCACCCCGCCGCCCGACGACTCGAAGTACGCCCTGTCCTTTGCAAGCTCCTCCGCCAGCGCGTCGACGCGTACCCGTCTGCCCAGGAGCTCCAGCGCGTTGGTCGGGCATTCCTCCACGCAGGCGCCGCAGCCATCGCACCGCGCGCGATCAAGCAGGAAACCCTGCGGGCCGAAGGAGATGCAGCCGCTCGGACACGCGCCCACGCAGGAATGGCATCCCATGCACCGGGTGGAATACCACTGGAGCTGCGGCTGCGCGGAGATGCTTTCCGGGTTGTGGCACCAGCGGCAGGAGAGCGGGCACTGTTTGAAGAAGACCGTGGAGCGTATGCCGGGCCCGTCCTCCGTGGAGAGGCGCTGGACATGGAGGATGAGGCCGGTGGATTCGCCGTCCGGTTCCACTGAGCTCACCTGAGTGCGTGCGATTCCCGTGCGATGATCTCGTCCTGCAGCTCTTTTCCCACCGTCGTGAAATAGGCGTTGTAGCCCGTCACACGGACAAGGAGATGGCGGTAGCTTTCCGGGTGCGCCTGC
Source organism: Spirochaetaceae bacterium (assembly GCA_003154555.1). Lineage (GTDB taxonomy): Bacteria > Spirochaetota > Spirochaetia > SZUA-6 > Fen-1364 > Fen-1364. The sequence goes on along the minus strand of PMDT01000248.1, from coordinate 4,834 downwards.
GCGTCCCTCAGCATCTCCGCGTCGATCATGTTGATCTGCAGCGCTGAGCCGCCATTCCGTGCATAGCCGCGGAGGAACGCGGCGAGCTTTGCGCGATGCTCCGGGTCCCGTGCCATGGTGGGGTTGAAGCTGATCGTGTGGCTGCCGCCGTTGGGCAACAGGTTTTCCGTCGCAAAGCGCACACCGTCCTTCTCCGCTTCCCCGGCAAGTACCTTTCCCACGGAGTTTGCATTGGCGGTCGGGCCATTCGTGTCCGCCCCATTCGACGGACAAAGGGCGTTGGACAGGAATTTGCCTTTCGGGCGACCGTCGGGACTCGCCGCGAGCACGAAGCCGTCGGAGACCCAGTAGTTCCAGCTCAGCATGCCGGGTCTGAACTGCCGATGCGTCGAGCGCGTTGTGTGCCGCCATGTCTCGGACGTCCACAGCTCCATGACGCGGCGCGCCATGGCATCCGCCTCATTGTCGTCACGGCCGTACTTGGGGGCCTTGTTGGCCGCCAGGGCCTGCAGCTTCTCGTGACCGACCCAGTTGTCCTTGAGCGCGGCAACCAGCTCCTCCATGGTACACGCGGCGCGGTCGTACACGAGGTGTTTCACCGCGAGCAGCGAATCCACGGTGGTCGCGAATGTGACCGCCTCTATCGTCACGAAGCCGATCTCCGCGCCGCCCTGCGTCACGTCAAGACCCTTCTCGATGCACCCGCGGACAAGGCAGGAGAGGTACGGGGTCGGGGAAAAACGGGCGCGGACCGATTCACTGGATTCGTAAAGGTCCACCAGCAGCTTTGTGATGAAGCGGTTCTGCGCGGCGTATGCCGCCCAGAACTGCTCGAAGGTTCGGAATCCGGTGGGATCTCCGGTGCCGGAACCGCGTCTGGTCACCGCGTCCGTCTTCCCCGTCATTGGATCCGCGAATGGCACCAGGTCGTATCCACCGGTGAGTGTGAGCTCCACCGCCTTGAGAAGATTCAGATTGACGTCCACGGTGCCCGACCTGTCGTTGCCCGGCATCGTGTTCTCCAGGCATCCGACAGAGGCGTAGTCCGCGACATTTGCAGGCGTGATCTGCTTTTCGAGGCCCGCCAGGCGCGCCTCCAGGAGCATGCCCGCCTCCGAGCGCTCGTCGAAATTGAGGAGGAACGGCGAGCCCTGGCTGCTTGCGATCATGTCAACCAGCTTTTCCAGGAGCGCGTCGGGTGATCCCCGGTGCAGCCGCACATTCGGTTTCGGCTCCAGGATGGGAGACATCTCGTCGATCACCTCGAGAATGGCCCAGGTCAGGTCATTCGTCATATCGTGCCCGTCCGGGCCGCGACCCGAGAGGGACAGGAGCTGCCCGTAGCCGGCGGTGATGCCCTGGTGCGCGCCGGTGCGGATCATGGCGTCGTAGGCCGTGTTGCAGTGGATCCAGAAGCACTTGAGGATTTCCTTGCCGAGCTCCCGGTCCATTCCCTGTGCAAGAGACCGCTGCCAGTACGGCAGCAGGTACTGGTCGATGCGTCCGAAGGAGAGGCCGGGTCCCGGATAGTTCTCGTCGCTCATCACGAGCATGTGCGTGAGCCAGAGGCTCTGCACCGCTTCCCAGAATGTGCTCGACGGCCCCCAGGGGACAAGGGAGAGGTTCCTCGCCATCTGGCGAAGCTCCCGGGCTCTCGTCGGGTCCTTGGTTTCCGCGACGAGGTTTTCGCACACAGCCTCGTAGCGCGCCGCAAGCTCCCGGGCCGTGCCGGCGGCAATGAGCATCCCGCGGAGCTGGGCTGCCCGCCGGCCCTGCTTTTCGCGGGCGGGCAGCGCCTCGAGGGCCTGCTCGATCTCCTGGGTGATGCCGCGCCACCCGTGCTTGAGAACGCGCGGATAGTCAGGGATCAGGTGTCCGCTGGTGGCGCCCGCGTTTCCGTAGCCGTGATCGTGGGCCCATTTCACCGCCTGCCGCGTGCCCGCCTTTCCAACGACGAGGCGGTCGAACTCCGCCGCCTCTTTACTCGTCAGGCACGTGGATGTCATGACATTGAAGCGGGCGCCGGCAATCAGGTCCCCGGGAAGGATTTCGCAGGGCAGGGAGCGCGTCATGACCCTCCTCAGGAACCAGGCGCGGCGCTCCGGCAGGCTCCACGACCAGAAGTGGGGATCCAGGTCCACCCGGCGGGCGGTCTGGCGGAAGGCCGCGCGAAAGGTCGGGAAGAAGGTGTAGGTTTCCGGCACGATGTAGAATGTGAGCTCGTTGAACTGGAAGTCCCACGGGGTGCCCGTGGTCCAGGATGTGAACTCGTTGTTCCACGCGCGCGCGGTGCCGCTGAAGTAATAGTCGCGCAGCCACGTGATCCGCGGCGACAGGTTGGAAGGGGTCTTGATTGCGTGCGGGCGTTCGGAGGGCGCGCGGGACGTGGCAGCAACATGTCCAGCCATGGGATGATCCTCCATGATGAGTTGACGTGATTCTTTTCCTACTATAGACCCGCCGATGGCAGGGCGCAAGGAAAAAGGAGGCAGCATGGCGTATTCGATAGACCTGAAAGGCAGGGTCGCACTGGTGACAGGGGCGGGACGCGGCATCGGGGCGACAATCGCGGCGACCATGGCGGCCGCGGGGGCGCGCACTGTCGTCAACTACAACCGGAGCCCCGATGCCGCGCATGCCGTGACGGCGGCGATCCAGGCTGCGGGAGGAGAGGCGGTCGCCCTCGCGGCGGACGTGACGGACCGCGCGCAGGTGGAGCGTATGAAGGCGGAAGTCGAGACGCGCTGGGGGCCCGTCGAGATACTGATCAACAATGCCCTCGACCAGAAGCCCTGGAAGGATTTCGAGGAATATGACTGGGAGGCGTATCGCTGCCAGATCGACGGATCGCTGAAGGCCGTCTGCAACACGGGGTGGGCATTCATCCCGGGCATGAAGGCGCGGCGGTGGGGACGGATCGTCAACATCTCCACCGTGTGTTTCATCGAGAATATGCCAGGTCAGAGCGCTTACAACGCCGGCAAGGGAGCCCTGTACTCCTGGAGCCGCACCGTGTGCCGCGAGGTTGCCCCGCACAATATCACGATCAACCAGATCGCTCCGGGCTGGATGCGCACCGAGACGGTGGACCCGGATTCCAAGAGGGTACAGGACTACGCGGCGGGAGTTCCCATGAAACGCCAGGGCGATGCGCAGGAGATCGCCAATACTGCGCTCTATTTCGCTTCCGACCTCGCGGGGTTTGTCACCGGCGCCTATGTTCTCGTGTGCGGCGGCCTCTTCCTCTGGTAGAGGGGAGGCACGCCTGCTATCTCCTCGCCACCCTGACGATCGCAACGATCAGGAAGGTCACGACGAGCACGCCGATCACCATCCAGATCCAGGCTCCTCCGCCCGCCCAGCCAAAAAGTCTTCCAAAGCCATACATCATTATTGTTTTCCTTTCGTTGATCGAATCATCACATAAACAATACCAAGGGAGGCCGATGCATTCCGTTCGCTGGAGTACGTACAGCAACTTTTCGGCGGGTGCGGGGTTGATGGGCGCCCCTTCCTGCCGGTCTAAGCTTTTTTCTTGACGCACCGCGCAATGCAGTGTAGATTCTATCTCTCACCCCACCCCTGGAGGGGAGGGGTGTCGGGAGTACCGTATGAAGACCCAGGACGTAACGATTACCGGCATGACCTGCGCATCCTGCTCGGCGCGTGTGGAGAAGGTCGTCGGAAGGCTCGATGGCGTCGCAAAAGCGAGTGTGAACCTCGCCACTGAAAAATTGCATCTCGAATACGATGAGGCACGGTTGCCGGCGGATGCGGTCCGCAAAGCCGTTGAGGCCGCCGGGTATGGCCTGGTCGAACGGGCAACGACGAAGCATGTGACGATGCCGATCGAGGGCATGACGTGCGCCTCGTGCGTCGCGCGCATTGAAAAGGTGGTGGGACGGCTCGACGGCGTCGCCGAGGTGTCCGTCAATCTTGCCACGGAGAAAGCAGACGTCACGTACGCTCCGGAGAAGATTCGTCTCTCCGCGATCAAGAAGGCCATCACTGGTGCCGGGTACACGCCGCGGGAAATCGATGCCACGGAAAGCGTGGACCAGGACGCACAGCGGAAGGCCCGCGAGATTCGCGTGATGTGGACGAAGTTCATCGTCGCAGCCGCTGTCGCCGTGCCTCTGCTCTACCTTGCAATGGGGCACATGATCCCCGCCCTCAAGCTTCCACTGCCGTGGTTCCTCGACCCGATGCAGCATCCCCTCGCGTTTGCGCTCACCCAGGTATTTCTCGTGATTCCCGCGATTGCCGCGGGCAATCGCTTCTATCGCGTCGGAGGCAAGGCCCTCTGGCACCTGGCGCCGAACATGGACTCGCTGATCGCGATCGGCACCGCGGCCGCGGTGCTCTACAGCCTTTATTCGACCTGGAGGATCGCCGCGGGTGATGCCTCCGCGGTGGGCAATCTCTATTTCGAGACGGCAGCGGTCATCATCGCCCTGATCACGCTGGGCAAGACGCTCGAAACCGTCTCCAAGGGACGCACCTCCCAGGCCATCAAGAAGCTCATGGGCCTGGCGCCCAAGACGGCGATCGTGATTCATGACGGCAGAGAGACGGAGATTCCGATCTCCGAAGTGGAAGTCGGAGATCTTGTGCGCGTCCGTCCCGGTGGAAAGGTCCCCGTGGACGGGGAGGTTGTGGACGGCTACACGTCCGTGGACGAATCGATGCTCACGGGGGAAAGCATTCCGGTGGAAAAGAAAAAGGGAGACCCGGTGACGGGCGCGAGCATGAACAAGAATGGCGCGATCATATTCCGCGCCACGCGCGTCGGCGGCGATACCGCCCTGGCGCAGATCGTCCGGCTGGTGGAGGA
>PMDT01000290.1 GCA_003154555.1 Spirochaetaceae bacterium | reverse complement strand
TCATCAAGAAGGAAGCCGAGCACGTGGAGGGCTTCTCACCCGAGCTTGCCGTTGTGACGCACGCCGGCGGTGAAAAGCTGGAAGAGCCCCTGGTCATCCGCCCGACGTCGGAAACCATCATCTGGAGCATGTACAAGAAGTGGATCCAGTCCTACCGTGACCTGCCCCTGCTCATCAACCAGTGGTGTAATGTCCTGCGCTGGGAAAAGCGGACGCGCCTCTTCCTGCGCACGACAGAGTTCCTCTGGCAGGAGGGGCACACGGCCCATGCAACGGCCGCGGAAGCGGAGGAAGAGACGCTCCGCATGCTCGATGTCTACCGCACATTTGCGGAGGAGTACATGGCGGTGCCGGTTCTCCACGGCGTGAAGACCGATTCGGAGAAGTTCGCAGGGGCGGTCCGCACGTACTGCATCGAGGCGTTGATGCAGGACCGCAAGTCCCTGCAGGCCGGCACGTCCCACAACCTGGGGCAGAACTTCGCCAGGGCATTCGACGTCACCTTCCAGACGAAGGACAAGACCCTGGATCACGTCTGGGCGACGTCGTGGGGCGCCTCCACGCGTCTCATCGGCGCCGTCATCATGGCGCATTCGGACGACAAGGGCCTCGTGCTGCCGCCGCGCCTGGCGCCGATCGAGCTCGTCATGGTGCCTATTTTCAAGAACGACACCAAGGACGCTGTGCTCGCCTTTGCACGCTCGCTTCGTGACACCCTCGCGAAGGATTTCCGCGTGCTCCTCGACGACGACGACCAGAATACGCCCGGCTGGAAGTTCTCCGAATACGAGCTGCAGGGCATCCCCCTGCGCATCGAAATGGGACCGCGCGACATCGAAAAGGGGCAGGTCGTCGCCGTGCGCCGGGACACCGGGGAGAAGGCATTCCTCCCCGTTGCGGAAGCTCCCCTGAAGCTGCGGGCGCTCCTGGAAGATATCCAGAAGTCCCTGTTCCAGAAGGCGCTGAAGTTCCGCCAGGACCACACCTTCCGCGCGGCAACCTACGCGGAGTTTTCGAAGCTCCTGGACGAACCCGGCGGCTTCATCGAGGCCGGCTGGTGCGGAGANNAAGGCGACGATCCGCCTGCTCCCCATGGAAAAAAAGGAAACGGAAGGCGCAACGTGCATGATCTGCGGAAAGCCCGCCCGCCACATCGCGGTCTTCGGCCGCGCCTACTGACGTTCGGCCGTGGCGCGGCCGTCGCGGCGGCGCTCAGCGTCGCATCCCTTCTCATCGGCGCATGCTCGGGCCGTGCCGCGCCGTCCGTGGTGGCATCGCCTGCGGCATGGTATATGCTGGAGGCGGACGGATTCCGCCCCGTGGAGAACGCCTCCCGCGCGGACGCTGTCCCTCTCCGTCCCTGGACGGTGCAGGCGCGGGTGGCGGACCTCGCCTGGCTGAACGACACGCTGTTCTGCGCCCTGAACGGGGCCGGGGTGGCGAGCATCGCCATTGACGACACCGGACGGCCCGTCTTTACCTATCATTTCGACCCGCTCATCTTCTCCCATCGCACGATCACCACGCTTCTGGCGCGGCAGGGAACGCTCGCCATACATCTCTATTATAATGCCCTCCTGAACGACGCCGCGCCGGCGGAGCTTGCCATGAGCGGCATCTCTCTTGTCGAGCTCCACCCGGGACAGAATGGATTCTCCATCATCGTACCGCCATTCCAGAAAAAGAACCCCGACTGGGAGGCGGCAGGCTTCGCCCCGGAATCGGAAAACAGCTTCGATATCGAATGGAAACATACGGATGCCACGGAGACGCGGTTCACCTACACGCGCTACCACGCGGACACGAAGAGTGAGGAGACGGTGAACAGGGACACGTTCCTCTCCGCACTCGGCGTGCCTTTCATCACCGGCCGCAATGTGCCCTCTGACCTTTCGGCATTCTTCGCCGCCTGTGCGTCGCTGCTGCCGACGCCCGGAACGGACGCGGCCCTCCAATTCTCTCTGCGTTCCCGGGAGACCCCCGTGCGCCGCAACTACCGCTCGCTGAAACAGAGTGAGTCCGCCGTATCCATCGGGGTCTTCGAGGAGAAGGGGAGCCGGCTCGCGCTTCTGCCCGACGGACGGGTGCTCCGTTCACCGGTCGGGCGAGCCGCGCCCCGGATCATCATGCTGCCTGCGCTTCCCGCGGGATTCCGCTACACCGACGTTACGAAGGAAGGGAACTGGCTGATCGTGCCCTGGGAAGAGGTTTCCTTCACGGACGTCGGTCGCGCCGGGATCCTGATCTTTCCCCTGGCGGACTGAACGCTCTTCAGCCCAGCGGGGCTCCCGGCTGTCGCGGTGTTCCCCGCATGAAGAGGGGAAGGTCGAACGGAATCGGGTCGTCCGTGATGAATCCCTCCGCGTAGCGCACGGAGATCATCCCGCCGTTCGTTCCCCGCATTGCGCGAAGGAACTCCATGATCTTTCCGTCCCGGATGCTCATCTGGGACTGGTGACAGCGGGCGATGCCCTCCCATTCCTCCATGTAATCCGAGACGTCATTCAGCAATGTGGGCATGCGGGACCGCGGCACCATGTAGTAGATGATGTGGTCGGCATTCCACGGCTCGCCGTGCACATCCTTGAGACCCGCAAAGCGCGCGTAGCGCGTGGCCGAGCGCACGATGGTGCCGGTGGCGGCGTGGTCGGGATGGGCGCCGCCGTCCTTGTGATTGCCGACATGCGTGTGATAGGGGGCGAAGACGAGCTTCGGGCGTTGCGCGCGGATGACCTCCGCCACCTTGATCCTCGATTCGTAGGAATCGAAGATCTGGCAGTCGAGGAAGGAAAGGATCTCGATTCCCCCGCCCAGCTTGCGGGCGGCATCGCGCATCTCACCTTCGCGCTGTGCGGCGGTACCGAATGTGCCCGCCTCCCCGCGCGAAAGCACGCAGACCGTCAGGGATGCCCCCGAGCGCACGAACTTCACCATGCTCGCTCCCATGCCGAACTCGGCATCGTCGGGGTGCGCTCCGAAAACAAGTATGTCCGCCATGCACGAAAAGATAGGGAGTCGCGCGCCGGCGGTCAAGGAAGCCGCTCCCCTCCCGGCATCCCTGCCTGTGACCTTGACACCGCCCGGAAGCTGGGCGATCCTCTGCCGAGGGCCATGGAACAGGATCTGCTTCCCCTTCTCATGCAGAACAAGCTCCTGCAGGGCCTGACGGACGATCAGGTCCGGCGGGCCATGGACTTGGCGCGCAAAGAGAGCTTCGCCGCCGGGACGTTCATCCTTCGCGAGACGGAGCCCCCTGCGCGCGTCTACCTCCTGGCGCAGGGCAGGGTCCAGGTGCGCCGGACCGGACCGGACGCCCGCGACGCGGAGATCACCACCCTTGAACCCGGCAGCTTCTTCGGGGAGATGTCCGTGATCACCGGCGCAGCCCACCATTCGGCAAGCGTCGTGGCAAAGACGACCGTGACCGTGCTCTCCCTGTCAGCCCTGGACTTCACACGTCTCCTTCTGGAGCACCCTGAGACCATCCGCAATGTCCTCGCGAATGTCGTGATCCAGCTCCAGGGCCTGAACAAGCGCTGGATGGAGACGTTGCGCGTGGAGAGGCAGGTCCTCGAGTGGAAAATCCGGGAACGCAACCGGGAGCTCGAAGAGATGAACCTGAAGGTGCACCGGGAGCTCTCCCTCGCGCAGACCATCCAGCGCAACCTCCTGCCCGACAGGAAGAAGTCCTATCCCGGTCTTTCAATCTCCACCGACTACGTGCCGTGCGACGAGCTGGGCGGCGACATCACCGGCGTGTTCCAGATCGATGAAACGAGGCTCGGGGTCTACGGCGGTGACGTCTGCGGTCACGGCATCTATGCCGCCATGGTGATGAGCTACGTGAAGAAGCTCATTGAAACGTCCGTGAAGCGGATCCTGCTCAATCGCCAGTACGTGGTGAAGCCGCCGGGAGCCGTGCTCACCTCCATCAACCAGAGCTTTATTTCCGAGATCAGCCAGGGCGATCCCGAGATCTATCTCACCCTTTTTCTCGGCGTGCTGAACCTGCATCATCTCTCCTTCGAGTTCTCCTCAGCGGGCACGCACATTCCGCCGCTCGTGCTCTCCAACGGGGAAGCGACCGAGCTCTTCGACCAGTCCGATTATCCAATCGGTCATGTCGCCAACCACGAATACGCCACCGCCCGGCATGTCTTCGCCCGGGGCGATTCGCTTCTGTTCGTGAGCGACGGTGTCATCGAGGCGCAGCGGGGGCAGGACGCCTTCGGCATGCCGAGGCTGAAGGCCGAGGCGCTGCGCAGCCGGCAGGCAAAAGGGACGGTCGAAATCGAAGGGGTGCTCGCCGCGGTGCGGGCCTTCCTCGGGGACGAACCCCCGCAGGATGACATGTGTCTCCTCACCATCGACTTCCTCGCGTCGGACGACCCGACGCAATGACCGGGACGAGCGGAGAAGTCCCCGCGCGCTGGGAGGTCTTCACGCGGCCGCGGTACCGCGATGGTCGCGCCGCGAGAATCCTTCCATCCCTGCAGCGTGATGTCTCGGACCACATCGGTGCCTGCTTCTTCGTCGACGTCTTCCTCCTTGATGGCATGCCCCCGCTCACACCCGCCGTTGCCGCGGAGGTCTTCTGCGACGGCGTGGCGCAGGAAATGATCACCGGCGCCTCCGCCGCGGAGCAGCCGATGCCCGACCGGTGGGACTACCTTGTCGAAGTCACGGTCAAACCGGGCGTCACCGACCCTGTCGCGCTCACCGCGCGCGAGGCGCTTCGCGTGTGCCTGCCCGACGGATTGCCGGAAAGCTCCGTGGTGCAGACCGCGGCCCAGTACCTCGTGTCCACGGGAGGCGCCTCGCTGGATCCCGAAGAGCTTGCGCGCTTTTTCCACAACCCGCTCATCCAGACCGCAACCTGCATCACGCGGTCGGAGTGGAAAGCGGGCCAAAGGCCTCCCGCCACGTATCCGCGCGTGGCGGCCGGACACCCGGAGGACGTGCGCATCATCGAGCTCGCCGACGTGACGGACGAAGGGCTGGCCGCGCTTTCCCGGCAGAGGCTCCTTGCCCTGTCCCTCGCCGAGATGCGGGCGGTGAAAGCGTACTTCGCCTCCGATGCCGTCCGCGCCGAGCGCCAGGAACGCGGTCTTCCCGCGGCGGCCACCGATGTCGAGCTGGAGATGATCGCCCAGACCTGG
>PMDT01000331.1 GCA_003154555.1 Spirochaetaceae bacterium | reverse complement strand
AGATGATCGCCCAGACCTGGTCCGAACATTGCAAGCACAAGATATTCAACGCCACCATCCATCTCCGCGAGCAGGGCCGGGAGGAAACGATACACTCTCTGTTCAGCACATTCATCCGATCCACGACGACACGGATCGCGCGCGAGCGGAAATTCCTGCGCTCCGTGTTCCACGACAACTCGGGCGTGATCGCCTTCGACAGGACAACCCTTGTCTGCTTCAAGGCGGAGACGCACAATTCCCCTTCCGCGCTCGACCCCTACGGCGGCGCTATCACCGGCATCGTCGGCGTCAACCGCGACATCATGGGCACCGGGCTCGGAGCAAAGCCAATCTTCAACACGGACGTGCTGTGCTTCGCCTCGCCGGACACAGAGAAGGCGGACGTGCCGGCAGGTCTTCTGCATCCCCGTCGGGTCATGGAGGGCGTGCACCGGGGCATCATCGACGGGGGCAACCAGTCCGGCATTCCCGTTGCCGCCGGCGCATTCGTATTCGACGACAGCTACCTGGGCAAGCCGCTCGTGTTCTGCGGGACCGGTGGCGTGCTCCCCGTGCGCATCCGCGGCAGGGACGCCTGCGAAAAGCGCGTGCTGCCCGGTGACCTGGCCGTCATGGTGGGCGGCAGGATCGGCAAGGACGGCATTCACGGTGCGACATTCTCTTCTGAGGCGCTGAGTGAATCCTCACCGACGTCGGCCGTGCAGATCGGGGACCCCATCACGCAGAAGAAGATGCTCGATATGCTGCTGGAGGCGCGCGATCGGGGCCTGTACCGCGGGCTCACCGACAATGGCGCGGGCGGCCTCTCCAGCTCGCTGGGCGAAATGGCGGGCTTGAGCGGCGGCGTGAAGATCGACCTCGACGCGTGTCCGCTGAAGTACCAGGGCCTGGCGGCCTGGGAGATACTTGTCTCCGAGTCGCAGGAGCGCATGAGCCTCGCCGTGCCGCCGGAATCCATCGATGCGCTGCGGGACCTTGCCCGCAGGCGCGACGTGGAAGCAACGGTGGTGGGCACGTTCACCGCCACTGGCAACGTCGAGGTGTTCGCCCATGGCAGGCTCGTCGGTCTCCTGGGACTGCGCTTCCTCCACGAAGGACTCCCGGTGATGGAGCTGCGGGCGGAATGGGACGGCCCGGCGGCACCGGNNGTGCAGGGCCGGTCCGTCATCAAGCCGTTCTGCGGCAGGCGCCGCGATGCGCCCACGGACGGTGCCGTTCTCCGCGTGCGCGAGGGCACGGAGCGCGGCATCACGGTCACTCACGGCATCTGCCCCCGGTACGGGGACCATGACACATACGACATGGCGCAGTGCGCCGTGGACGAGGCGGTGCGGGCGCACGTCGCCCTGGGGGGCGACCCCTTCCGCATGTCCGCGCTGGACAATTTCTGCTGGCCCGATCCCGTGCAGGGACCCGGGACGCCGGACGGCGCGCACAAGATGGCCCAGCTNNTACAGGCTTCCCCTCATTTCCGGCAAGGACTCCATGAAGAACGATGCACGCGTGGGCGGCAGGAAGATATCGATCCGTCCGACCTTGCTTGTGTCGCTCATGGGCGTCATCGAGGATGTGGGCAAGGCCCAGACCACCGACTTCAAGTCCGCGGGGGATCTGCTCTATGTCCTGGGCGAGACACGGGGAGAGCTGGGCGGCACCATCTTCGAGCGGCACGCCGGACGCACCTTCGGGCCCTGCCCGTCCGTGAAAGCCGCCGATGCCTGGCGCACCTACGGCAGGCTCCACCGCGCCATCAAGGCCGGCCTGGTGCGCTCCTGCCACGATCTCTCCGATGCCGGGCTGTGGGCGGCGCTCGCGGAGAGCTGCACCGGCGGATGCCTGGGCGCGCGCGTCTCCCTGGACGCCGTGCCCTGTGCCCCGGGGCTGGCCCGCGAACCCGAGCGCCTTCTTTTCTGCGAGACGCCCTCCCGATTCCTGGTGAGCATCCGCCCGGGTGCGCGCCGCGGCTGGGAGCGTTTCATGCGGGGCTCTGCGCTGGGTTGCATCGGTGAGGCGACGGCAGAAACGGCGATTGTCATCGAGGCAGAGGGCCGGCAGATCGCGTCTGTCGATCTTGAAGATGCACGCGCCGCCTGGGCGGGCCGGGGACGCGCATGAGGGTGCGTCGACCGCGGGCGTGCATCATCGTCGGGCTGGGGATCAACGCGGATGCCGAGCTCGCCCAGGCCTTCATCATGGCAGGGGCAGACGCCTCCTGCGTGCACGTGCTGGACCTGATTGCAGATTCCGCGCGGCTTGCGGCATTCCAGATCCTCGCCTTTCCCGGTGGCTTCTCTTTCGGCGATCACCTGGGCTCGGGCAAGGTCTTCGCCACGCTCTTCAAGAGGAATCTCGGCTCCGCGATGGGGGCATTTGTCTCCCGTGGAGGTCTTGTCATCGGCGTCTGCAACGGTTTCCAGGTCCTCGCCAAGATGGGCGTTCTTCCGGACGTCTCGGGATCCGGGGAACAGGAGGTATCGCTCATCCACAATGATTCGGGCCTGTTCGAGGATCGCTGGGTGCGCGTCAGTTTCGATACGCGCAGCCGCTGCGTCTGGACCCGCGGGCTCCAGGGCATGGATCTGCCTGTCCGGCATGGTGAAGGAAAGTTCGTTGCCCGTTCGACGGAAGCCCTTGCGCGCCTGGAGGCCGACGGCCTGATCGCCCTGCGCTACGCATCGCCCCGCGGCGGGTCCCCGGTCTATCCGGAGGATCCCAATGGCTCGGACGGCCACGTGGCGGGCGTGTGCGATCCCAGCGGCCGTGTTTTCGGTCTCATGCCGCACCCCGAGGCGTTCATCCACCCCCACCACCACCCCGACTGGACCACCGGTGCGATCGCGCGGGGCGAAGGGCTTCTCATCTTTGCCAACGGCGTCCGGGCGGCCCGGGATGCCTCCTGACAACGGCGCCCGCCTTGACAGGGGGTTGGCCGGTTCCTATTATACTTAAGTGTTCCTGGGGGCGTAGCTCAGTTGGCTAGAGCACTTGAATGGCATTCAAGGGGTCGTGGGTTCAATTCCCGTCGCCTCCACTAAGACCAGATGGATACAAGGAACGAGGGAAACGGGCAGAATGGACTCGATCCAGACCTCGCCGAGCTTCTTGAGATAGAAGAGGCGGAGCCAGTCCCCGTCCCTGCGCCCGCCGCGGGCGTCGACCATTCGGGGGAGCCGGATTTTCATACACTCTTCGCGGAAGAGAAGGCCGCGGAAAAAAAGTCGGACGATGTCGATCCTGCCAGGGTTCGTTTTCCCACCATCATCCAGATCCAGGAGGACCCCAAGCCCTATTTCCAGGACAAGGATTTCTACAAGAAGGTCCTGACGGGTGAGGGGGACGAGGGAAACCGCGTCCACGAGCTCCTGGCCAAGTACATGAAGGCGGAAGACCCCGAAGAGAAGTCCAAGTGCCGGGCGCAGCTCATCTCTGCGTTCTGGGAGCTGGGCTCCAGGATCGCTTATCGCACCGCTGTCGGGCTCATCCTGCCCAAGAGGCTCCTGCTGCGATTCGGCGTCCTTTCCCCGGGCTTCCTCACCCCCGAGCTGCGCGACATGGTCTCCAGAATCATCTATGAGAACAAGACCGGGGAGCCGGTCTATTACGTCGACGAGTGGCTGGAGCGGGTCTCCAAGGGGCTCGTGCGTCCCTCCACCGCCGATGAAGTGAAGGTGAAGGGCAAGGACACCGCGCAGAAGATCCTCGACGGCCTGGAGAAGAAGAAAGGGCAGCGGGACAGCGAGTTCACGATCCTCAAGGCCAAGATCTCCCAGCTCGACGAGCGGGAAACCATGCTCCGCGGCCAGATGGATATCCTCACGCGGCACGAGCGCAACGAGGACATGGGCGGTCTGAAGGCATGCTTCAATTCGTCACAAAAGCAGGCCATGGTGACCATCCAGGATCTCCTGCGGCAGTTGAGCGCGCTTGACACGCAGATGGCATCTTCCTACGCGGCCCTCAGCAACATCGACAAGGAGCTGGAGTCCCTGGGCCGCAAGTCGGAGGGGATGTCGTCGTCCGACAGCGCGGTGGATCAGAAGACGGTCGTCGGCGAGTGGATGTGCATCCGCCAGATGGCGAAGATGACCGCCGGGCGCCAGGGGAACCATTTCCCCATTTTTCTTTCGCAGTTCGTGCGACCCGCCATCCGCGAGATCGGGACCCGGGAGAACGTGATCCGCGAGATGGCGCAGGTGGAGGCCCTGGACCCCGGGCTCTTCATGCGCACCTACAAGAGCCAGAGCACGCGCATCGTGCCCAACGTGATCCTGATCGCAAGCTACGGCGACGCCGGCGTCTGCTGGGAGCCATTCGAAAAGTTCAACCGCGCCACCAGCCGCGGCCGCGTCGCGATCCCCCTTTACCCCAAGAGCCTGCCGGTCGCCGTCATGACCGCCATGGCGGACCTCCGCTGGCAGGTCGCAAAGGAGAAGGCGCAGTATTACTGGATGGAAGAAGGGATCACCGGCAAGTACTACCAGTGGTTCATGGAGCACAAGCTGCGCGGCGACGTGCGGGAGTATTTCATCCGTGACTACGCATTGTGGGTCAACAAGGAAAGCCAGGGCATGCAGAAGCTCGACAAGGACGTGCGGGGCATCTTCTGGCGCATGATGCCGTTCCCCCAGCACATCAAGGACAGCCTCCGCAACCGCAGCACCGTCTACAACGAGCTGTACAAGAAAGACCAGAACATCGCAAAGTCGGACGGGTACTAGCGCCGTACCCGGCGCGAGAGGGGCCCCAAGGCGGCAGGCCGGTCGCTCCTGGCGACATTTCGCCCGCGTAGCGGGATGCCGGGAGCCTTGGGGAGCACGGCATGGCCGCTACAAGTACTTCACGATCTCCTGCAGCGCCTTTCTCTGCTTCTGGCCCTTCTTGGCAAATCCGGGCCGCGGGTAGCCCAGCGGTGTGACCGCATAGATGCGCTCCTCCGATGACAGCCCCAGCGCCGAGCGCAGAATTGTCGGGTCGTAGGCGGCAATCCAGCACGTTCCGACGCCTTCGTTTTCCGCCGCAAGGACCATGTGATCCAGGGCGATGGCGACGTCCGTCTCAATGGAGTTCCAGCCATCCTGCCGCGACCATGCTTCACTGGTCCTTCCCGTCACCGCCAGGATGTGCGGCGCGTCCTGGAACCAGGGCTTCTGGTAGCAGCGGCGCACCTGCGTGAGCACCCCACGCGAAGAGACGAGCACGAAACGCCAGGGCTGGCGATTGGCGGCCGACGGGGCGATGCGCCCGGCGTCGAGGATTCTCTCCAGAACCGCCTTGTCCAGAGGCCGTGTCGGATCGTAGCTGCGGATGCTTTCCCTTCCGTTGATGACCTGGGTGAACTCCATTGCCGTGCTACCTCTTCTTGCCCTTGAAAAGTTGCGGGATGTGCTTCTCCAGCTGGAACTTCACGGTGACCCATTTCATCGCCTTCCCGTAGACGAAAAAGGTAAGCACGATTGAAACGATGAATCCGGCGAAGATGAGGATCTGGAATGTCGTCGGGTTGGCGTTGGCGCCCAGCGCGAGCCCGATAAGCAGGATGAAGACGATGATGAAGACCGCCATGAGGAGGAGGTTGAAGACGGTGGCGCCGATGAAAAAGAGCACCATTTTCGACGTCGAGGTCACTTTGCGCCTCCTGGGGCGGGACGCACGGGGACGAGGAACGAGATGAAGAGCATGATGCCCGTGACGACGACGGTCGCATCCGCGAGGTTGAAGGTCGGCCAGCGCTCCAGCCCGAAGATGCCGTAGAACTTGAAATCAAGGAAGTCGACGACACCCGCGGGCCGGAAGATCCGGTCCACGTAGTTGCCGATGCCCCCGCCCACCAGCGCCCCGAAGCACCACCTCTGGAATCGCGTGAGCGGATCGCGCGTGAAAAGGTAATAGAGAAACAGCAGCGCGATGACGATCAAGGGCAGCAGCGTGAAGAGCGTGCGGCGCGTGCCTGCCTCGATGCCCCGCCCGATGCTGAAGGCGATGGCCGGGTTCTGCACGTGGATGATGCGGAAGAAATCCCCGATCACCTTCACGCTCCTGCCGATGGGCACCGTGAGGATCACGATGAGCTTTGCCGCCTGGTCGGCCAGGATGATTCCCGCCGAGAGAACGAGGGGCAGGAGCCGGGACTTGATGTCACGTTTCGCAGTATTCAGGACCATTCATAACCCCGTGGGAACATCGAGATACGTCGTTACCACACCCGTCTCCCGGGAGAGCCTCCACGCGAGTGCCTGCACACCGTACGATTCGGAGTGGTAGTGACCAGCAAAGATAACATGGATGCGCTGTTCGAGGCAATGATGGTAGATCTCGTGCGACGGCTCGCCGGTGATGAAAAGGTCGAGGCCCTCGTCCGTTGCCTGCGTGGCCGCCCAGAAGGCATTGCCCGCCACCAGGCCCACGCTCCGGATCAATCCTTGCCCGAATGGCAGGGTGTGGGTCGTTTCCCCCTGCCGGGCGGAGAGCCGTGAGACGATTTCCTCAAGGGGAACGGGCTCAGGAAGCATTCCCTTGAGACCGATCTTCACTCCTTTATGGAGACCGAAAGGCGCGAGCTCCGTGAGCCCGATCTGCGCGGCAAGCCCCGCGTTGTTTCCCACCTCTACGTGCACGTCGAGGGGAAGGTGGGCGGCATAGAGTGCAAGATTGTTCTCCATGAGAAAGTGGACGCGTTCGAACAGGGATCCGACAAGCCGCAACGGCGCCCCCCAGAAGATGCCGTGATGCACAACGAGCAGACCCGCCTTCCATGCAACTGCGCGTCGGAATGCCTCCAGGGATGCATCCACGGCGAATGCAACCCGTGTCACGTCGGCCGCTCGATCTCCCACCTGCACCCCGTTCACGCTCGCGTCTATGCCGGACGTCGCGGGCAGATCGAGAAAGTCGGAAAGCCATCGGTCCAGCTCGTCCAGCCGCATGCGCCCTCCCTTTTTGCGGAGTGTAGCCGCTTGACAGGCGGCGTACAATCTCGGAAATGAGTGCGCACCGGGCGGATGCGTCTGAGCGGAGCCGGTCGGCCTCTTGACTGCAGGTCCCCCTTGGGGCACAGTAAAGCATACAATTTTGGTCATCTTTTGCGGGAGAAGGGGGGCTGCAGGTGAACTATTTCCTCAGCGACGATCAGAAAATGATCAAGGACCTCGCGGCGCAGGTCGCGCGTGAAAAGATCGCTCCCATTGCGGCAGAGCTCGATGAATCCGGCGAGTTCCCCTGGGAGATCGTCAAGACTTTCGCCCAGGCGGACCTCTTTCGTGTCTTCATCCCGACAGAGTACGACGGCCTGGGCGGCGGCATGTTCG
>PMDT01000163.1 GCA_003154555.1 Spirochaetaceae bacterium | reverse complement strand
CTTCTCCGTGATGGAGGAGCGCACGAGGATCGTGGAGACGGGCGACAGGCAGAAGCTGCAGGAGCTGGAGAAGCGGTGCCTGGACAACAACGCTCGGTTCGCCGACTGGGAATGCACGACGGCGCTCATGCGCGGCACGAATGACGCCACCTACCTGCACTGCCTGCCGGCGGACATCAGCGGCGTGAGCTGCCCGCGCGGGGAGGTTGCCGCCGATGTTTTCGAGAAGTTCCGCGGTCCGCTGTACCGGCAGGCGAGCTTCAAGCCCTACATCATCGCTGCCATGATATTCACGAGCCGCATGGCGGATGCGCGCGCGACTCTTTCGACTCTTCTCGACCGGCTGGACAACCGCACACTGTAGGGTGCCGCCGGATCCTCACGCGCGGGTTTGACCGACGCGCGCGCCGCCGACGACCGCCCAGAGAACCAGGACGAGGGCGAGTAACATTCCCGCGTACGCAAACCATTCGCCGATGACCGCGTAGAGTGATGGCACCCGGCGCGTCGGCACGTCAGAGAGCATCAGCCGGTCGCTCGTCTCGAAAAACTCCTGCCGCGCGAGCACGCGCCCTGAGCCGTCGATGGCCATCGATGTGCCGTCGTTCGTCTGGCGCACGACGGAGAAGCCGTTTTCCAGGCCGCGCAGGAGCCCGACCTCCGTGTGGTACGGCCTGATCCGCTCCCGGTCGAATGCGGGCACGAGCACGATGTCGGCGCGCAGCGCACCGAGCTTGTGGATGAACGACGGGAAGTCCATGTCGAAGCAAATGGCGGCGCCGATCCTGCCATACGGCGTGTCGACGGTCTTCAGCACGCCGTCGGAGCCCGTGGGGTACCACGACATCGTCTTTACGTAGGTGAATGCCCGCGTGCCGTCAGGCGCGAACATCACGATCTTGTTGTCGCTGATTGTCTGCCCGTAGCGAAGCACGACCATGGCGGGGGCAAAGTAGACCGCGTGGCTGCGGGCGAATTGCGCTGCCCGATCCATGAATGCCTTCTCATTGTCCTCCGTGAGAACGAGATTGCCCTCCGACCAGAAGATGATGCGCGCGCCGGCGGCCGCCGCACGCTCGCTCTGGGCCATGAGCTGCTCCTGGATGCCGGAAAGCTCCGTGGTGTACCCGGCCACAAGCGCGCGCGGCGTGGACTGGTCGATCCAGGCCCAGTAGTCCCGGGGATGCGCGACGGTGACCGAGCCGACGCGAACCGTCGGCGCGGAGGGCCGTGCGAGCGAATAGCGCGCGCTGCCAAAGGCGAGCAGCACGAGCGCCACGGAGCCTGCCACGACCGCGAGCCTCTTCACGGCGGCCGGATCGCGGCGGCTCTCCCAGAGCGTATTGGCCACTGACGCCAGCCACCCGATGAGGAAGCCGATGCCCCAGATGCCGAACAGCGAGGCGACCTGGCTCACGGCGGGGAAGCCCATCTGCGTTGCCGAGACCGACATGACGCTTCCCAGCGGCGTGAGCGTGATGAGATAGTCGAGTGCGAGATACACGGAGGGATAAACGAGCGTGGACGCCCATCGCGGCAGGCGGCCGCGGAGCGCGCGGTCGAAGAAGAGGGCCCCGAGGAATGCCGCGGCGCGCAGGAAGCTGAATGTGTAGATCATCCAGGGATCCAGGTCCCATCCGCCATTCATCTGCACGAATGAAGCGACAGCCAGCGCGAGCACCGCGGGCAGTGCGGCGTACCAGCGTTTCTGGTCGCGGAAGTACCGGATGAGGAGCGCGGCCGAGATCCATGCGGCGAATGCCACGTTGAATCGCCAGCCGACGAATGCGAAACACACGGCCCCGATGACGAGCAAAAGCCACGGCCGGAAGATCCGCCAGAATCGTGGGGTATCCATGAAACCCTCCTGTGGTGATGTGAACACTGGATGTGACGCGGCTGCCGCGCGTTTCACTTCACCGAAGTGGAATATTCCGCACCTTGATTTCGACGAGCTTCATCCGTAGCATCCGTGCATGCACGCTTCCGACGATCTTTTCGCACAAGCTCTCACCGTCGCCCCTGCCGACGCGCAGCGTGTCGAAGAAATGATCCAGGACGCGGATCGGCCCGCACCGAGCTTCGGGTCTCCGGGCTCCGTCGATGAGATGGACGTGCCGGTCGAGGGCGGGTGGATCCGCGTCCTCCACGTGCCGTGCGATGATCCCGCTGCGCGAAGGCCCGTCGTGATGGTACCGGGATTCGGCGCGACGCCGGAAGGCTTCCAGGATTTCTACGCGGCGCTCCGGGGCCGCGCCGAGCTTTATTACGTGGAAACACGGGAGAAGTCGAGCAGCAGGATCGCAGGCGGCGCCGACATGAGCGTCAGCCGAAGCGCGCGCGACATCCAGCAGGCACTTGATCACATCGGGCTTCCACGGTCCGGCGACTTCCTGTTGATTGCCCCCTGCTGGGGCGCGGCGATTGTTCTGCAGGGTCTCATGGAGCGAAGTCTCGACGCACCGACGGTGGTCGTCGCCGATCCCATGCATGCGCTGTGGTTTCCGAAGGTGTTTCTGCGCTTTGTCGCTCCCATCGCCCCCGTGGCACTGCTGCGCCTGCTCCGCCCGCTGGTCGCACGCGCCATGCTCGGCGACATGCAGGAGCCGAGACAGAAGGAACGGGCTTATGCATTTGTCTACGGGGCGGACGTGTGGAAGTGGAAGACGGCGGCCCACGCGGCGTGGGACTTTGAGCTGCTCGGCAGGCTCGGGACGATTCAGCGCGAAGTCTTTGTCCTGAACGGCACCGGGGATAAGATACACGACCAGGTCTTCTATCCCCGTATCGCCGCGGAATTGCCCGGCGGGCGATTCATCTCCATGCCCACCGACGAATCCAATCGGGAGAGACTTTTCGGCGTCGCGGCGCTCGAGTTCGCGCGCGTGTCCGCTGATGATGGATTGCCGCGCTCGCTCGCCCGGTTCGAGAAGAAAATCCGTTGACAAGGGAAGCGCGCTGGGGTAAGTTCATCGCCTGATATATGACTAAATCAGTCAGGTATTATCTGGGGCCATGGAGCGGCCCGAAGCACTTTTCCGGCCCTGCCGCACGCGCGGCGCGGCGCTCCCTTCTGATCGCTTTCCTCGTTCTGCTGACGGCGTTCCCTCTTTTTGCAGCGGGCCAGTCTCCTGATCCGCTCTCACCGGTTGCCGAGGCGCGGGAGCCGGTGGATCGGATCATGGTCGAGCTCGACGGGCTTTCCGCCGGCACGTCGTACACCGCCTGGGATGCGGGGCTCATCCTCCTGCGCGAGGGCATGGAGGCGCTTCTCATCATCGCCGCGCTGCTTGCGGCGCTGAAGAAGGCGGGATCCGGCCCAGGCACCGGTGTCGTCTGGGCAGGGGCGGGGACGGGACTGCTGGGCAGCGTGATCATCGCCGTGATACTGGGATTTGCCATCAGCGGCGCAAAGATCGGCTCCGCGCGGGAAGGGCTGGAAGGGATCGTCGGGCTTGCCTCGGTGCTCCTGATGCTCACCGTGGGCGCCTGGCTGCACAGCCGGTCCAGCCTCAAAGCCTGGAACGGCTTCGTGAAGAATAAGGTGGGCACCGCCATCGCCGCGGGACGCATGGGGGCGCTTTTCACGCTTGCGCTTTTTGCCGTTCTGCGGGAAGGCGTGGAAGCGGTCGTGTTCTATATCGGGATCGCTCCGGGCATCGAGGCGGGAACGCTTGCTGCCGGCATCGGCGGGGCGCTCCTGCTCCTGGTCGTGATCGGCTTCCTGATCATCCGTTTCAGCGTGAAGCTTCCGCTGCACTGGGTCTTCCTCGTGGCGACCGTTCTCATCTACTACCTCGCGTTCAAGATCACCGGAACGAGCGTGCGGGCGCTCCAGTCGGCCGGCATGCTGCCTTCCCACTTTGCGGAAGGCCTTCCGTCGGCGGGCTTCCTCGGAATGTCTCCGTCATGGGAATCATTCGTGCCGCAGGCAATCGTTCTCACTCTCGTTCTCGTGGAGGTCGCCTTGACGGAAACCCGAAGGCTCGCGTCCCGGCGTCGGCGCGCGTAGACGGGCATCATGCCCGCGGGTGCTTCTTTTCCTTTTTCTTCTGCAAACGTTCCACTTCGCGCGGTTTTCCCAGCCTGGTCCAGACCGCGATCGCATCATCGAAACGGCCCAGGTGCTCGTACGCGCGCGCCGCTGCCCGCTCGTCATCTGACGCCCGCGCGCATCGCAGGGCAGCCTCGTGGTCGTTCGCATCCGTGTACCACCGCACCGCCGTGTCCATCTCGCCACGCTGCTCCGCGTAGCGACCCGCAAGGGCGTAGTCTTTCTGCCGGAAGCAGGCGGCCTCGGCCTGGTCAATCCAGTCGTTTGCCATCAGGTGCGCGACGGCCTCCGTGTAGCGCGTCCGGCTTTCGCCGAGCACCACCGCGTTCGCGTCCGTGAGCGTGAGCGCGGATGCCTGTCGCTCGAACTCCACCATGTCCCCGGCGGCAAAGGCGGCGCAGGCCGCGAGGTCAGGGTCTCCTGTGTCACGCGCGCCGCGCGTGACACGACCGATGAGGCCCTGCAGCTTATCCGACGCGGGCAGACCGAGTCGCTTGTTGAATGCAATGGCGCCCATGATGACATTGGCCACCCGGTGCGCAACCAGCATGTCCAGGGCTGCCGGGGGAAGGAAACGTTCGTCGATCATCGAGCCAAAGGCCTGGTCGAAGACCCGCTCGATCAAGGGTCGCGCGGTGTCGCTTTCCATGCCCCGGACGCTTGCCGCAAGCATCGTGAAAGTGACCTCGATGAGCTCCTTGTCGTCCACGCCGGCCTGGTAGTGCTCCGCCCACCGCGCCTGGGCGAATGACTCGACGAATTCCCCCGATACCGTGACCCCCGGGAGGCTGGCATAGCGTCGGGCCTCTTGCAGCTTTTCGGAGGAGAGAAAATACCTGAGCGCCTCCTCGTGCCTGCCCATGCGCATGTATATTTCCTGCACATTATCCACGTCCGCCAGGAGCCGGAATCGCGCAAGGGCCGGGATGATCTTTCCCTCTTTCAACATCCGGTGCGCTTCGTCATAGAGGGATCGCGCAGCCTTCTTGTCGTCGGAAACGGAAGCGAGGTGCTGGAACAGGTAGGCCTGGATGGACGTGACCGTCAGCTCGCTGTCGTCCCCCTGGCGTTCCAGCGCGCGCGCGGCATCCAGGGGCCTGCCCATATCGGCGTAGCCCTGCGCAAGGGCCTTGCTGTCCCCCGTCTTTGCAAGCTCCTGCCTTGCCGCGGCAGGCTCTCCGGCCTGGATGAAGAGGGGGCCGGCCTCGACGGGCCTGCCCAGGGCGGAGTAGCGGATGGCGGCCTTCAGCGCCGTGATGCGCGTCTTCGCGGCGGGAATGGAATCCTCCAGCCGGTGACGGTTGTCTTCGGACCGGGAAGCATACTGGGTATAGGCCTCCACCGCCCCGCGGATGTCCCCCTTCTTTTCGAAGAATGTGCCGATGGCCAGCTGATCGTCGAGCTTCCTGTAGGAGCGGAGGAGCTTTTCGTCGCTTCCCGTCTTCCTGTAGAGCTTCGCCGCTTCCCGGTAGTCCCCGCCGCGAAAGTAGAGGTCCGCCGCATGCTCGAGACGGCCCGTCCTCTCCAGGCACATGCCCGCTTCAAGCCACAAGTGCGCCTTTTCGAGGAAGACGGCCGCCCGCTCGTCGTCACCTGCCCGCGCCAGCGCGCGGCCCACCTTGTCGAACGCGCCGGCCTTTTCCCAGCAGCCGAGCGCGCGCTCTGATTCTCCCAGCGCCTCCCACGCGCGCGCCGCCGCAGCGTATGCGCCTTCCTTTTCGCGGGCGTGCGCGCCGCATGCATCCTGGCGCCGCTTTTCCCCCAGCGCTTCCCAGAGGCCTTGCGCGCGGGTCCAGTCCTCCGCTTTTTCAAGGCATTCCGCCGCATGCCTTTGATCTCCGCCCTGCTCGAAGAGAGGCGCGGCGCCGATCCAGTCCTCCGCGCGGAAGCGCAGCCAGCCTTCCGCAAGCGCGAGCTTCCCCTCGGCTCCGGCGTTGCGGAAGCATTCACGCGCCGCCGCATAGTGCTCCCGTTCGAGGAAATAGTCGCCCTGCGCCTCCCATGCGGCCGGGGTCGAGGCGGTGCCCCACAGCGCCGCGAGCCTCTCCCGGTCGGCGGTGCGGAACACGAGGGGCGCGATGGAATCGATATCCCAGATCACCGACGGCTCCACGCCGTCGTAGACGATCAGCGTGGTGCGCGCCCGGGTGACGGCGACGTAGAGCAGCGCGAGCTCCTGCCGCACGTGCGGGATGCGCGCGTTGTCCAGCGGATCGCCCGCGCGGATCGTTCTCCACACTGCGCGCGCCGCCGGATCGGTGGCAAACTCCCACAGAAACACCGTGTCGAACTCCAGTCCTTTCGCCTCGGCGATGGTGAAGACGAGCTCGGTGCGGAGCGCCTGCTTGAGGCGATCGCGCGCTTCCTTGGTCCGTGTCAGTACGACCTGTCCCGCCCCCCGCATGTCCATGCGCGCCGTCACCTCCTGTTCCGAGAGACCGGCGAGCAGGAGCGGCGGCGTGCCGCTGAACTTCCACTCTTCCCGCATGTCGGTGTCGGTGACGCCGACGAGGCCCGCCTTCAGGTCGAGCAGCGCATTGGAGAGGCGCACGATGGCACCGACGCAGCGGAAGTTCAGCGACAGGCGATGCACGGCCGGCACGGGGATGCCGCGCGCATAGAGCTTGTTCTTCACCTCCTCCCAGCGGAAGCCGCTTGGATTGATGATCTGGCGCGGGTCACCGGTGAGCACCACCGAACGCGGATCGGCGGCAAGGCGGAAGATCAGCGCCACCTGCACGTCGGTGAGGTCCTGCACCTCGTCGCAGACAATGAGGTCCTGCGCGAACTCGCCCGGGGAGCCGTCGAGCAGCCCGAGCGCCGCCTTGGTCAGGTCGATCTCGTCCCATCCACCTGATCGGGCGAGCCTGTCCTGGTAGAAGACGGCGATCGCGTAGATCGCGCGTCGATCGTAGAGAAAATTCGGTGCGCGCTTCTTTCCCAGGGCCAGGTACTCATCGAGTGAGAGAAGGGGGGATGAGAAATCCGCGGCGCTCTTCTCCACCAGCCGCTGGATCTCTTCCAGCGCGCAGCGGCAGTCGTCCTGGGCCGACGGCTCTCGCGCGCTCAAAGCGCCGAGCAGACCCTGGAAGTCCCGCAGGCCCGTGCGGGATGAGATGAAAGCCTCCGCGCGCCGCGCGATGGCGAGCTCCTGCAACCCGACCAGGTGCTCCCGCAGCTCCGCGCGCTCGGCAGCGGACGCATCGCGCGCGACGTAGCGCGCAGCGAGCTGGCCCAGACGCGCCGGCGCGAGCGGGGGCTTTGAGCCCTTGATGATCGCCCGGATCTCCTCCCAGACCAGCTCGGCGTCGTAGCTTTTGTGATCCCTGTGGTCGGCGAAGATCCGCGCGAACTCGACGAAGCCCACCTCGCGCGCGACGGGGAAGTCAGCTTCCACGGTTGACGTGATTTCCCGCAGCAGCTCACGGAAAACCAGGAATCGCGGGGCTTCCTCCGGCGCCGGCCCCGGCCTTTTTTCCATCAGCCCGGCGTAGATCTTTTCCGCGAGTCTCTTCAGCAGCGGATTGTAGGTGAGGAAGAGCCTCCTGCGCGCCGATGCGGCGCGCAGGAGGTAATACACCGACAGCGTGGTCTTGCCGCTGCCCGCCGTGCCGGAGAGCAGCACGGGCGGCACCGCGTGCAGGAGCTCCTCCTGCTCGCGTGTGAGGAAAAGGAAGGCCTCGAATGAGTCGGGATCCGGGGATGAAAGCAGGCGCTGCCACTCCGCGTCATCCAGCACGAGCCAGCGCTGCGGGCCGTAATCGTCAGGGACCTTCTGCTCAACGTCCTCCTGGCTCCGCCACTCGCGTGGCACGCCGTCCATGGAAAGCTCCTGCCGCTCCTCCCCGTCGAATGGCGCGAAATCCAGGAACGGGGCATTGCGCGGGGCGATGCGACGCGCCTCCGCGCTGATGTCGTCGTGCGGCACGATGCCCCACACGTAGACGGCCGTGCTGCCCCGGTGATCCCCGAGGGTGAACAGGAGCCGATCGCCCTTTGAAAGACGCGCCTCGAAGACAACGCGGCGCGCAATACCGCGCAACTTTTTCACCCGGACGCCGGCGTCCCAGAACCCGTTTTCCAGGAACTCGAATTTTTCCCGCAGGCGTTCCCGCTCGCGCGCGGGCAGCGTCAGGATATGACCCTTCAGGGCATCGTTGAGAAGGACGATATAGTGGTTTTCAGGCACGGGTGCCGCCCCGCGTTCTGGAAGAACGGCGCGTCGGCGCAATCGGCGCGCAGGAGAATCCATCGCGGCCCCAGCGCACGCTGAAGCGCACGCCGTAGAGGTCATGCAGGTGATCCGGGGTGAGCGCCTCATGCGGCGTACCCGACACCCTGAATCGGCCCCCCTTCAGCAGGTGCACCGTATCGGCAAATGCCGCGGCCGTCTGCGGGCTGTGACTGGTGAACAGCACCGCGATCCCGCGCTCCGACAGGCTGCGCAGCAGGCGCATGATGCTGAGCTGGTGCGCGGGATCGAGCTGGCTTCCCGGCTCGTCCAGAAGCAGGAGCGATGCCTTCTGGGCGAGGCTGCGCGCGATCAGCATGAGCTGGTATTCGCCGCCGCTCAGTGCCGCGATGGACCGGTCGGCAAGCCGCAGGATGCCCGCGGCGCGCAGCGATTCCCGCGCGATCTCCGTGTCGGCGCGCCCCGGTCCTTCCAGCGGTCCCAGGTGCGGGGCGCGGCCCAGGAGCACGTAGTCCAGCACGGTGAAATCGAAGCGCAGGTTCTCGCGCTGCGGCACAAGGCTCATCCGCCTGCCCCGTTCCGCGCGTGACCACTCCTCCAGGGGACGGCCGTCGAGGAGAACGACCCCTTCGGAGGGTTTCTTCCAGCCGAGGCAGATGTCCAGGAGCGTCGACTTGCCTGCGCCATTCGGACCGAGCACGGCAGCCACCGTCCCCGGCTCCAGCACAAGTGACACGCCGCGCAACACCCTGGTATCGGGGCCGAATGAGAAAAAGGCCTTTCGCAGTTCCAGGAGACTCATCCCCCGCGCTCCCGTCGGCGCACGATCATGAGCGCCAGGAAGGCGCCGGCCCCGATCACGGCGGTGAGGATGCCAAGCGGTATCTCGGCCGGCAGCGCCGTGCGGGCGATGTCGTCGCAGATGACAACGGAAAGCGCGCCNNACCCAGCCCACGAGACCTGTCGCGGAGACCGCCGCCGCGGTGGCCATGGTCGCGGCGAAGAGCAGGAGCACTCGCTCGCGCCCGGGGGCGCTGCCCAGTGAATGGGCCACACGGTCATCCAGCGACAGGACGTTCAGCTTCCACCGCAGCGCGATCACCACGGCAAGACCGGCGAGCGCAGGCGGGGCGACGAAGAGCACGTCACGCCATCGAGTCCCCCAGAGGCCTCCCAGCATCCAGAATGTGATGTCGGGGAGCTGGGAGAGCGGATCGGCTGCCATCTTGAGGAGCCCGATGCCCGCGGAGAATATCGCCGACACCGCGATGCCGGCAAGAACGAGGCGCAGGATCCAGCCTCCATAGCGGATCAGCCGCGCCATCAGTCCCGAAAGCCCCAGTCCTGCCAGCGCGAAGGCCAGGGCGCCCGCCTCCGCCGCGGCGGGTCCTGACTTGAATGCCACGATGAAAAGCGCCGCGCCAAAGGCCGCCCCTTGCGATACCCCGAGGAAGCCCGGTTCCACCAGGGGGTTTGAGAATATCATCTGGAAGACCGCGCCCGCCGCGCCCAGGGAGAAGCCGAGCATGAGTCCCATGGCGATGCGGGGGAGGCGCAATTCGAGCACGAGCCGACGGGCAAGCGGGTCGTCCGCCAGGAGCCGCGGCGACATGAGACCGGGGGCGGGGTACCTTCCGACGAAGAGCGAGACCGCCGCGGTGGCGACAAGAAGAAGGAAAAGGAGCCAGAGCCGCGCGCTATTTCCGCGCAAGCACGCCTTCCAGGCGCGGCATGATCTGCTGGTCGATCACCGCGTGGCTCACACCGTAGAGCTGGCCGTAGAAGGCGCTTACCTCGCTCCGCATGTCCAGGCCGGGGAGGGCGTCGGGATGAAGCTGCGTGGCAAGCCACTCCAGGCCGAGTATCCAGCGTGAATCCGCCTGGTCCCAGGAATAATAGTCGGATGGGAAACCTGCGATGACGCCCTTGAGAAGCTGTGCCTTTCTTATCTCCTCCGCGACAGTTGCCGCCGGCGCCTGGTAGGAGACCACGAAAACGAACCGGGGGTCCCATGCCGAGAGCTGCTCCATGCCGATCTTCTTCCAGCCGTCGCCAGGGCCTGCATCCTTCCAGGCAACGGTGCCGCCGGCCGTCTCGGTAATCGTCGATTGTATCCAGCCGGCAGGGGGAACCGTGAATGCCGCCTGCCCGTCTTTCGCGCTGTATTGCACGAGCAGCACGCTCGGTTTCGCGCTCCCCGCCGTCGCGCGCGCAACCGCGTTCACCCGCGAGCGATACCAGTCGAGCACGAACTGCGCGCGCGCCGGCTGCTGGAAGAGCGCGCCCAGGGAGCTCACGTCGGCATAGAACGTGGCGGGTGTCTCCAGGTCGAGGTAGAGCACGGGGATGCCGATTTTTTCAAGGAGGTCGCCCAGGCGCTCCTTCATGTATGACTTCAGGATCACGAGATCGGGATGCAGACCGGCGAGCTGCTCGGGCCCCACGTTGTTGGGGAACCTGCTCTTGCTCCCGGCCTTGCTGTCGAGGAACGGGAAGAAGTCCCCCAGCCCCTGGTCCGTCGTGCCGACGCCGACCACACGGTCACCTGCTCCCGGGAAAAAGTAGACGGCATCCACGAGGAGCAGCGTGGCACGTCCGGCAAGAACGATCCGCTCTGGTGTCTTCTGGAATGTCACGGTGCGGCCCAGCGTGTCCGTGACCGTGTAGGGCGCGGCATGCACGACGCCGGCGCAAAGGAGCAGCGGCAGCAGGGCCGCAAAAACTCGTCTCATCGATAGTCCTCCATGGTGTCGATGTCCCGAAGTATCGTTTCATCGGGCCAGGGAAGCTCCGCGACGGAAAAGCGCGCGGCGATCTCCCGCATGCTTCCCGCGGCAGGATCAGACGCGCGCAATGCGGGAATGATGCGCGCGCTGAACAGCACGGGGTGCCCTCTCTGGCCGTTGAATGTCGGAAAGAGCGCGTCTGCCGCGGGCGCGTCCCGTAAAGCGGCGAACGCCCGCGGGGGAATCCACGGCATGTCACCCAGCGCGACGAAAAACCTTTCCGTGCGCACCTGCGTCGCCCCGCGTTGGATCGAGCTGAAGATGCCCAGCTCCCAGTCGGGGTTTTCCACGGTTGTGACGCGTGGATCGGCGCCGAACAACGCGCACAGCTCATTTCCGCGGTAGCCGGTCACGAGGATGACGCGCGCGCACACGCGGAGCGCCGCGGCAACGACGGTGCCGATGATGGTGCTGTCCCCGAAGGGGAGGGCAGGCTTCCACGCCCCCATGCGCGCCGACCTGCCGGCCGCCGGCACCAGGCAGTCGATGTCCGCGTATTCCATCACGCGCCAGAATACCGCCGACCGCGTGCCGGCCTCAAGAGCGGGCGGGCTCTGCCTTGACCCGCCGCGTGACAGGCGTTATCGTTTCTTCAATCAATATGACGAAATACAGCCAGGAGTTCATCCGCGCCATTCCCAAGTCGGACCTGCACGTACACCTGGACGGTTCACTCAGGCTTTCCAGCCTCATCGAGATGGCGCGCGAACGGAGCATCTCGCTTCCCTCATCCACCGTGGAGGGCATGAAAGAGCTGGTATTCAAACCCGCCTACAAGGACCTCAACGAATACCTCTCGGGGTTCACCTGGACGCTCAGCGTCATGCAGGACCCCGAAGGCCTTGAGCGGACGGCTTACGAGCTTGCAGAGGACAACTGGGCGGAAGGCGTCCGGTACCTCGAAGTGAGATTCGCGCCGCAGCTCCACATGTCGCCCCAGTTCGGTTTCGAGGCGGTGATGCGCGCCGTGGACAACGGCATGAAGCGCGCCCGGGATGAGGCCAACAGGAAGCTGGCGCCCGGTGAGCCGCCGGTGGACTACGGCATTATTGTCTGCGCCATGCGCTTTTTCGACGAAAGCTTTTCCGCTTACTACCGTGACATCTGCCGCCTGCTCTCCTACTCGGGACCGCAAGAGGCCATTCGCGCGGCAAGCCTCGAGCTTGCCCGGGCCGGCGTGCGGCTGCGCCGGGAGACCGACGTGCAGATCGTCGGTTTCGACCTGGCCGGCAGTGAATACGGCTACCCGGCGAGCGCTCATGAGGAATCCTATGATTACGTGCACAAGAACTTCATGCGGAAGACGGTGCACGCCGGCGAGGCCTACGGCCCCGAGTCAATATTCCAGGCCGTGGCAAAGCTGCACGCGGACAGGATCGGGCACGGGCTNNGACTACATCGCGGAGAACCGCACGACCATCGAGGTGTGCCTGACCAGCAACATGCAGACATCCCCCGCGCTCAAGGACATCAGCGAGCATTCGCTGCGCCAGATGCTCGCGGCAAAGCTGTCCCTCACCTTCTGCACGGACAACCGTCTCATGTCGCATACCACCGTCGTGCGGGAGCTGACGCTGGCCCTGGAGAACTTTGCCATCGCCCCCGACCAGCTCAAGGACATCATCGCCTACGGCTTCAAGCGTTCATTCTATTACCACCCCTATTCGCGCAAGCGCAAATGGGTGCGCCAGATCATCGACTACTACGAGACGCTGGAAAAGAAGTTCGGGATCGCCTGAAGGCGGTCGCCCGCCGATGCTAATACCACGTCGCCCCCCCATCGATGGATTTCATGAAGCAGAGCATTGGATTGTTGCCACCGAAGCCGACACTTAAAGCCAGGCCCAGGGTGGACGCGTTCACGGAGATCAATGACAAGGGACTGGGGTTTGGGCTTCCGGCGACGAGGGAAACCTGCGTGCCAAGGGCGGACCATGTCATCCCCGTGTCAACGGACCGCAGAATGTCCACGTTGCCCATGGCGACGGTTGGCGCATTTGTCTGCATGACTGTTATTCCATTCGCGGAGCCCGCCACCTGCAGTATCCCGCCGGAGTTGGTCGTGAAATGCTGGTCGGCGATGCGCGCGTCGACGGACCAGGTGGTTCCATTGTCGGTCGAGGACATGAAGCGGACAGTCGAGCTGTTCTGTTCCGTGTAGGCCATTGCGTAAGTGCTGCCCCAGTGCGCGGCGGAGATATGGTCGGCTGCCTGATTCGAGGGAATGATGCGCGCGTTTGACCAGGTGACGCCGGCATTCGCTGAGTGCGCGAAGTATATCCCTCCTGCCCAGAGATAGAGAATGTCGACTGTCCCCGGCGCGGATGAAAAGAACTGCGACCATCTCTGATTTCCGCGCGCGGTGGAGAACGCGGAGCCGTTGACATTGTACGGCGTGCTCCAGGAGTTTCCATCGCCGAGTGCAGAGGTTTGAACCTGGAAATACTGGGAAGAGCCAAGGCCGTCGAAGCTGAACAGCTTCACCCCATCAGAATACATTTCGGGATAGCCGAGAGAGACGTTCGTCAGGACCCTGGTCCATGTGCTCCCGCCGTCCGTGGACACCGCGACTTTGCGGAAGTATGTCGTCCAATCGTCATATGTTGCCGTGATGGTCGTCCCGCTGATTCCGATCCAGGGGATTGCTCCCACGTTCCCCACGCTATCCACCTTGACAACGCTCGCCGCGGGCCACGATTGTCCGCCGTCCGTCGAGCGGGCGAACTTCAGGTCGTCATTGACAGAATCATGCGCGCAGAGATAGACCGTAGTGCTGTCAACCGCCAGTACCGCGTTGTCGAATCCGCCCGAATCCACCCGCTTGATTGCCTGGAGATCGTCCAGAATCACATTGGAGCACGCGGCGAGGCTCAGCAGCACCGAGGAAGCCGCGCATACCGCGACCAGGCCGCGCACAAGAGTCTTCATGGGGCATCCTCCCACAACATGATCGATTTTGCCTGTCCGATGTCCGCAGCGCGGGACGACTCTTCTCCCCTGAGGTCAAGATAGGTGAACTGGGCGGCAAGGGCAGGATCAAGATTCTTCAGCGCATCGTAGGCAAGCTTCACCTCGCCATAATTCTCAAGATCATGATTGACCCGTGCCACGTTCAACAGCGCCTTTGCGTTCTGCGGCTCCTTTGCCTGCGCGCGCTGAAAGAGGTTCAGGGCCTTGCGCAGATCGTTGCGCGAATAATAGATATTGCCCAGGTTGATGAGGGCAGGGACATAGTCCTTTGCGGCAAGTGAAGAAAACTGCTTCTCCGCCAGGTCATATTGTCCGTACTGCGCGTAGAGCACGCCCAGCTTGTTGATGCTTTTTGTGGGGTCCTTGGCGGTCCTGATCTCGGCCTGCAGGGTGTTGACGCGGGGGTATATCTCCTGGGAGACGAAGCTGTCCACCTCTGCGAGGAACGCCTTTGCTATCGTATCGTCGCCCGGCATCG
This sequence comes from Spirochaetaceae bacterium, assembly GCA_003154555.1. GTDB lineage: Bacteria > Spirochaetota > Spirochaetia > SZUA-6 > Fen-1364 > Fen-1364. The sequence continues at coordinate 12,513 of PMDT01000163.1, read as the reverse complement.
GCAGCGAGATCGTCGATCCGGAGAATCCAACGGCCTCGAACCCCTGCCAGCAGTCCTGGATCGGCAGGATCTTCGCCTGACCTTTGGCCTGGTTTTCACGCCACTCCTGCGCCCCCTCCGCCCAGGCCTTGAGAAAATCCCCGTCTCTCTCCGTGATTTCGACGGGTATCCAGGACTTTTCTGAAGCGTAAATGAGGTCATCCGGTTTCAGGAAGAACTTGCGCGCATCGGCGGGATTCATGCCGGTGGAAAACGCCATGTAAATGTGCCCGGGTATCGTGATGAATGCCGTTTCGACATTGACGGATTCCAGCAGCGCGCAGTAAAGGATCGAAAGGTCGTCGCAGTCCCCCGCTTTGTAATCCAATGTCTGCGCCGGGAATTGCAGGAAATCAATGACGTCCTTGTTCTGGTACATCTTGTCGAAAGGCCGGGCCGGATCCACCACGTAGGCCAGGCCGTACGCGCGGAGCGCCTCGTGAATGCCTATTGCAGTCAGCAGCGGTTGATTGAGCGCCTTGCTTGCCTTGCCTTTCACCGCGGAGGACACGTTCTTCCCGAATTTCAGCACGGTTGGATCCTTGGCCGTGACGAATGCGGCCGCGCCGCGGTCATCCTGCCAGGTGAGGGCATTGCGATCCTGGACGCGCACATTCTGTGTCATGTCGAGGTGGCGCGACTGCCCTGCCTGGGTGTATTCCACCGTGATATTCGTCGACAGGAGGGTGGGCTCGGAAATCTCGAGTATGGAGTTCTTGAACAGACCGTACAGGTCCACGGAGACTTCCTTGCCCGCCGCCAGCAATGGCACTGTCTGGGAGTACGACGGATTGTCCATGTACTGCTTGATGAAAAAGCTCACCTTGACGTCGGTGACATCTCCCTCTGCCTTGTTTGTGAGGGTGATTCTGCCCAGGGCATGATTGCTGTAATACTTGTAGAACACGGGAAAGACGTTGAAGAACTCAACCGATGATGCCTCGATGGCAGCGCGCGCGGACGCTTCCTCCTGGACGGCAGGGCTCTGTGCCGCGGCGGCGGGCCCGGCTTTGCCCGCGCTCGCGGGTGCCTGTCCCGCAAGTCGCGCCTTGGAAGAAGAGCGGAATGGAATGTGAAGCGCCAGATTCGCGTCGAAATTGACGCCCTGGTAAAGGCCGACCAGCCATTCGTAGCTTGCACGGAGGCCGATGCTGAAGAAGGCGCCGATGTTCACATAGGCGCCTGCACCGAACAGCAAACCCAGTCCCGTGTCAACAACAGGACCGAATGCGGACGATGCAGCTCCGGCCGATTGGACGTAATATCCGCCGCTCCCATCGATGGCAAGTGAAAGCCATGGCACGACAGGGAAGGTTCCGGATGCGCCGAGCATGATCGAATAACCGGTCACGCTGGAAAATGGCAACGGCCGCGTTGAGCCGTCGAAGGGGAATATGTTGGCCTGAAACGATGCCCGCAAAGCCAGAAAAGGGATCAGGTCCGGGATCTGCAGATCGACTGCTGCTTCGATAGCTGTCTCGCCTCCGGCAGAGAAAACTCCCGCGCTGTCGCCCATCGGCAGGCCGGTGCCCGGTGTGACAGAAAAGGAAAGCACGGGAGGACCGCCGTCCGCGAAGCACGTTGCTGCTGTAAGAAGACACGCAAGCAGAATCGCCCATCTATGCTTCATGCTGAACTCCCGCTCGCCGGAGATGTTTCGAATGTGATTGGAAACGTCACTGAGAGTAGCACAGACCGCGGGGATGTCAAGAAGATTTCAGACCGCCGGATCATTGCGGGGGCCCGTTTTGACAGCTTTTCTCCTGCCGTACCTGTCGCAGCAACTGGCGGGCACCTTCCCGGCGGCAGATCTCACCTTGTCCGCGGCTTCGAGGAAGATGTAGCATCGGGGGCATGACAGGCAGGGTGTGAGGGATGTTCGAACGGACGATTCGGAGCGTGACCTTGTATTTCGAAAGGGAAGGGCTCGGCCGAATCCTTTCCCGCATCACCCGGATACGCCGCGTGAACGAGGAATCATTTCACGACGTGCGCAACCGCAGCATCGGGCTCAATCCCGCGGACACGAAAAAGCCCTGGGCGGCTTTTCACCGAAGACCGTACCTGCTCATCCACGAGATCGGCCATCATTTCGCGGAGGTCGTTCTCACGCGCGGCGACAGAAAGCGTTTCGTCGGCCTGTTTGGCGACTACGATGCGCCGTACCGCCGGGCACCCAAGCCGCGCGTGGCGGATGCCGACCACGTGTCGCGCTACGCGATGACCCACCCGGCGGAAGACTTTGCGGAGACATTTGCCGTGTGCCTCTGGCGCTCGTGGGAACCCGACGCAGTGGATCGCCTGCTGTCCGGCAAGAGCGCCCAATGCCGGCGGAAGGTAAGCACCGTACGCCATCTCCTGGATTCCGTGAAAAGCCCGGTCCCTGCAGCCCCTATAAGAGCTTCTCCACGTCGCGCGCAAAAGGCAGGGCGGGCATGACGCCCTTGCTGCGGGCGGTGAGGGCACCGGCCGCGTTGGCGTAGCGGATCGCCGCGGCGATAGCGGACGACCCGACCGCTTCGAGCGCCTGCCGGCGCGTGCCCGGCACTCCCTTGATGGCGGCGAGGAGCCGCACGAGCAGCGCCGCCATGAATGCATCCCCGCAGCCCGTGGCGTCCACCACGTCCACCGTGAATGCCGGAACGGTTCCCCCGGTCGCCGTTGCCGCCCAGGTGCTTCCGCGCGGTCCAAGGGTGGCGACGCAGAGCGCCGGGCCGTGCAGGAGGATTTCCGCGCAGCCTTCCGCCGCGTTGTCGGTGCCGGCGAGCAGCCGCAACTCGCCCTCATTGAGCTTGACGATGTCGGCGAGCTTCAGCGTGGCAAGTATTTCCGTGCGCGCCTTGTCCTCACCCGGCCAGAGGCTGGGCCGGTAGTTCACGTCGAAAGAGACGAGCGCCCCCTGCGCGCGGGCGCGACGTGCGCCTTCGAGGGCCGCGGTCCGGCACGGCTCCACCGCAAGGCTCACGGAGCCGAACTGGTACACCGACGCGGAGCCGATAAGCCCGTCATCCAGCTCGTCCGGGGAAAGCAGCATGTCCGCGCCGGGGTTGCGGTAGAAGAGCATCTCCGTGCGGTTCGGCTCGGGAAGGGTCATGAAGTTCAGAGTTGTGCGGTGAACGGGGTCGAAGCGCATGCCGCGCGTGTCGACCCCATACCCCTTGAGCACTCCTTCGAGCCTTCTGCCGAAAGGATCCTCGCCCACCTTGCCGATGAAGGCCGATGTGGCGCCCAGCTTTGCCACGGCCACGGCGACATTGGCCGGCGCGCCTCCGGCGACCGGGAGAAAGCTGGCCGCCGTGGCAAAATCCCTGCCCGGCTCCGATGCGAACATGTCGAGTATCAATTCGCCAAGACAGACGACGTCCATGGTCCCTCTTGCAATCGTGGTACATGAGCGTCGACGATTCGTCAACATCGGCCGGGCTGACACCGGCCGGGCCTCCGTGCTATGACAAGCACATGAAAAGCACACGCCAGGTCATCCTGAAGGCGCGGGAGCTGGGCATCGGCCTGCCCGCCTTCAATATCGCGCACCTCCCCATGACGGAACCGATCATCCGCGCGGTGCGCGACCAGGACTCTTTCGCCCTCCTGGAGGTGTCGCGCATCGACTGGCTGAAGTTCGGCGCGGGGAGCCCGGCCGCCGTCATGACCGAATACAAACGGCACGAGGATCCACAGCACGTGCGCATCCATCTCGATCATGTTCCCGCCATCGACGAGGACCAGCGGACCGTCGACTACCTGGCCATCATCGCGGAGGCACTCGGGCTGGGCTACCAGTCGGTGATGATCGATGCCTCGCGGCTCAGCCTGGAGGAGAATATCCGCGCCACGCGCGCCGTCGCGGATCTTGCCCACACAACGGGCATTCCCGTGGAGGCGGAGCTGGGCGCGGTGCTCGGTCACGAGGCGGGGCCGATGCCGCCCTACGACGAGCTTTTTTCCTCGGGTCGGGGTTTCACCCGGCCCGACGAGGCCGCACGTTTCGCGCGGGAATCCGGCTGCGACTGGCTGTCCGTCGCCATCGGCAATATTCACGGCGCCGTGGGCGAGGCGACGAAGAATCAGAAGAAGCTGGAAGCGCGGCTTGCACTCGATCATCTCTCCCGGCTCGCCGAGGTGACGGGCCTTCCGCTCGTGCTCCACGGCGGCTCGGGGATACGCCAGGAGGACATGCTTGCTTCCATGAAGCGCGGCATCGTCAAGGTGAACGTGGGAACCGAGATTCGACAGGCCTACGAGCTGGCGCTCAGGGAGAAGGGAAGCCAGAAGGCGGCCCAGGACGCGGTCTACGAGCGCACGGTGTCTCTCATCCGGGACTGGTTCAAGCTCACGGGGATACGAGAGCGGATCCTCGCGTAACCTGGTCCAGGAGGTATCCGGGAATCTCGCGCAGCATTGCCGCCGCGGCGCTCGTTCCAATCATGTCGAGGGCGGTCACAGCAGCCTCCGCACGGGCGCGCGCCATCTCGCGCAGCGCGATCTCCGCCGGATACGCGGCATCGCCGTCGCGCAGGTCATCGGCGACCTGGAAGAGAAGCCCGAGCTCCCTGCCGTAGTCCGCCATTGCGCTCACGGCCGGCGTTGAAGCCCCGCCGAGCATCGCTCCTGCCTTGCAGCACGCCGAGACCAGGCTGGCGGTTTTTGCCTCGGTAATGCCGAGGTATTCCTCCATCGTTGCGCTTCGCCCCGCCGCGCGAATCCCTTCCTCGATGATCTCCCCCTGGCACATGCGGGCGGTGACCGCAAGGAAGATCCGGAGCAGCTCGTTGCGCACGTCGGCGCTCGCGCCTTGAAGGGACGCGATCTCCTGGAAGAAACGCGCGTAGAAGAGATCGCCCACGAGCACGGCGGTGCTTGTCCCGTACTTTGCGTGCAGACTTGCCGATCCGCGCCGACTCGCGGATCCGTCCACAATATCATCGTGAGCGAGCGACGCCGTGTGAAGGATTTCCACGGCCGCCGCCGCGCGCACCAGCGGCTCAGCCGTGTCCGTGTCGCCCCCCGCGCCGCCGGCGGAAAGAAGCACGAGCAGGGGCCGCATCAGCTTTCCGTCTCTCAGGAACAGGTGCAGGACCGGGGCGCGGATGAGCTCTTCACTCCTTGCGGACACGATCTCTGTGCGGCCAAGCTCTTCCAGGATGTCGTGGATCCGTTTCGACACCCTGGCCAGGCCGCCTGCCACGGGGACGGCGAAGCGCAAAAAGGCTTCATGAGGAGGCCGGAATGCAACCCGGCCCCCTCCGTGGGTATGCACGCCTACTTGGGTGCCCACTTTGCGAAGGACTCGAGGTGGGCCCAGTACGCGCTGAAGGCAACGTAGACCCAGCCGGCGGCAGTGACGATGGACGCAAGAGCCGTGAGCCAGCGGATCCACTTGATCTTCGGAAGCGCGATTGCCGGAAGCGCCAGTATTGCCGTGGCGCCGGTCCCGATGAACGCCAGAGCCGCCTCCAGGGGATCCGATCCCATTTTCAGGACAAAGATCCTCACGCCAAGAAAGATGACTGCCGCTCCGGAAACGGCGGAGTAAATTCCGATCGTGAGGAGGTCCCAGCCGAAGTTGATCGTAAGGCCGGCCATGAAGAAGAACGCGCCCAGCAGGACGGTCGGGTCGCCATAGGCGATGTTGAACGAGCCAGGCAGCGGCCACGTGAAAATCATGCGGAAGCCGGTGATCAGGGCGATTGCACCCACGATCAGGAACCCGGGGACCATCTTCTTCGCGTCCTTCTCGATGAAGAAAGCCATGTACAGCGCAAAGAGAATGAGCGCCACCGCCATGTTGATGAGCATAAGGGTCAGGAAATCGATGAACATTCCACGCCTCCTTTTTGGCCTTCGGGCTTGATGATGCACTTGGCCTGGCTGGCTGCCCGGAGGGATAACAGCTTTCTGCTGCTTATATACTATACTGAATTGTTAATATATTAGGAAACATGATAGAGAAATGTCATCACGAACACCGAGTATGGCGACAACAGGCCGAGGGGTGAGGCTGCGATGAAGCGGGCGATCTGGCGTGAAGCGCTGAGCGTGATTCCCGCGATCTCGCGGGACGAGTGGGATACTCTCGACCTGGTGTCCAGGTGGCTTGTCTCCAGTCGTGCCGCCGTACTCATCATGACATTCGTGTCCAGCGCTGCAGCGGGCCTGCTCGCCCTGCGCGCGGGGATTGTACGCCCCATCGCATGGCTGATCATGACTCTCGGCCTCATGCTCGGGCATGCCGTAAACAACCTACTCAACGACTACACAGATTTCAAGCGCGGCGTTGACACGGACAACTACGCGCGCACCCAATATGGCCCGCAGACCGTTGCCCAGGGTCTTCTCTCTGCGCGCCAGCTTCTGGCTTTCGCGGCGGCCACCGCGGGCCTCGTCCTGGCGTGCGCTTTCGGCCTCTTTCTGTTGGATGGCATGGATCCGATGGTCCTGGTGCTTCTCGGCCTCGCCTCTGTTTTTGTCGTTTTCTACACCTGGCCCCTGAAATACGTGGCGATGGGGGAGCTGTCCGTGTTCCTCGTCTGGGGACCGATCATGATCGGCGGCGGGTACTACGTGCTTGCCCGGCATTTCGATCCCATGACCCTGCTCGCCGGCGCGCCGTATGCCCTGGTCGTGACAACCGTCATCTTCGGCAAGCACATCGACAAGATGGAGCTGGACCGGGCAAAGAGGATCACCACGCTTCCCGTGCTGATCGGGGAGAAGGCGGCGAGAGTTTCCATCATCGTGATGACCGCGTTGTCGTTTGTCGTGACGCTGGCGCTGATCGGCCTGCGCTACTTCACGCCTGCGATGGCGGTCGTGCTCCTGTCGCTGCCGGCGCTCCTGAAGACGCTGCCGGCGCTCCTCAAGCCTCGGCCCAGGGAGCGACCAGAGGGATTTCCCGAGGGCAAGGGCGGCTGGCCCCTCTACTTTGCGCCGATCGCCTTTGTCGGCACGCGCGCCTTTGGCGGGTGGTACCTGCTGGGTCTCTGCGCCGAAGCCGCCCTCCGGCACTTCCTGCCGGCATTCTGGCGGTAGATCGCCGCGACACGGCCGCCCCCTACCGCGCGCCCAGGTATCCTTTCATCAGGGGCCACAACGCGTGGTAGCGCTCGTACCTTTCCCGGTATTCAGCCTGGCGCCGCGGGTCGGGCTCGAAACGTTCTCCCAGGGTCACCATCGATTCCACCGCGTCGCCGAGGGACGCGAAAAGCCCCGTGCCCACACCCGCGAGCATGGCGGCTCCCAGGCATCCCGCTTCCGCCACGCGCGTGCGGACCACGGGCTTGCCCAGGATGTCCGCGGTGATCTGGAGCCACGCATCGGACTTGCTCCCGCCGCCGACGGCGCGCAGCTCCCGCATCGCGATGCCCACCTCCGCCACCGAATCGACAAGCTCCTTGTGATAGAAGACGACGCCTTCCATGATTGCTTTCAGGATGTCTCCCCGGGTCGTGTCCAGCTTCAGCCCGACGATGACACCCGACGTATTGGTGAGAAAATCCGGCGGGCCGGTGACGGTGAAATGGGGAAGCACGAAGAGGCGGGATGGCTCCTTCGGGATCTCGCGGATGAGCTCTGTGTAGACGTCCGCGCCGACCCGGTCCGCCTCGTCCTTGTCCGCGCGGGCAAACGTGTCGCGGTACCATTTCACAAGGAGGCCGCCCTGGTTGTAGATGAAGGTGACGAACCTGCCCGGCGCGGCGTGGCACTCCGTGCTCAGTCCCCATTTCATCATCGGGCCAGGCGGCTTCCGCCCCGTGAACACTGGCATGAAGCAGAGGTACGTGCCCATGCCGCTCATGCCCATGCCTTCATCTACCACGCCGCAGCCCAGCGCATTGGCGCACTGGTCGTGCGCGCCGGCGACAATTACCGTTCCCTTTGCAAGGCCCAGCTCCTCCGCGACGTGTCCCGCCACGGTGCCTATTCGCGCACCCGCGGGCACGGGGTCCGGGAGCTTCGCGATATCGACGCCGGCGGCCGCGGCGATCTCATGCGACCAGCAGAGCCCGTCCACGTCAAAGAGGAGCGTCCGCCCCGCCAGGGAGTAATCCACGGCGGGCTCCGCGCCCAGCATGAAGGAGACGAAGCCGCTCCAGAGGAGAAGCTTCGACGCGGCCGCGTACACCGCGGGTGAGTTGTCGCGTATCCACATCAGCTTGGGGAGGCTGTACTGCGTGCCCAGTATGTTGCCGTTGATCCGGTAGAGCTTCTCCGCCCCGATGCGCGCCTCCAGGAGCGGCAGGTATTCTTCACCCCTGCTGTCGATCATCAGGAGCGACGGACCGAGTATCTGGCGGTCCTTGCCCACCGGGACCAGCGATTCGCCCATCGAGGAAACCGAGAGGGCCTTGACCGTGTCCCCGCGAGCGCCCTTCACCGCTTGCGCGATGGTGCGTCGAACCTTTGCCCAGACATCGATGGGATCCAGCTCCAGCCATCCGGGCCGCGGTTTGACCATGTCGTATTCATCGTAGGCAAACGAGAGTGCATGGCCGTTCTCGGAAAAGACGGTCGCCTTGCAGCCGGTTGTTCCCACGTCGATGCCCAGCAGGCTCATGCGCTATAGCACCGCCCGCGCGGCGTATTGTCAAGGCGGGCCGTGGCATTTCTGGACGCGCGGTGCCTTTCCGTATAGGATGGCTGCCGGGGGTGGCAACATGGCTGCGACACGCGCGCAAGTCGAGAATGCACTGGCGGCCGGCAACGGCATCTTGACCCTTGAGCCGGCATGGGTCGCTCGGGACTTCCTTCCCGCGGGCCGCAGGCTCGGTCTTCCCGAAAAAGCCTACAATGTCGGAGAACGCGGATGGATCAGCGAACGGTGGCTGGCCTCCACGACAAAGGCGGACAACAAGATCTCTCCTCCGGATGAGGGCCTGAGCTATGTCGCGGGCAAGGGCCCGCGCATGACGCTCCGCGACGCCGTGGAGGCAGCTCCCGATCTCGTGATGGGGGAGGCCTACGCGAAAACGCACAAGGGCCTGGGGCGCCTTGCAAAGATTTTCGACTATGCGGCGCGTCTGCCGTATCACATCCACCAGCGCCAGAAGGACCTCGACAAGCTGGGCCGCACGTCGAAGGAAGAGGCCTACTATTTCCCCGACGGCGTCGACATGGGGCCGCATCCCGAGACCTTCTTCGGCGTGCACCCTTCCATTGTCGAGCGCCGGCAATTCGATCTGCTCCTTCCGTACCTCGTCGAGTGGAAGGACGATCAGATCCTGCGATTCGCGCGCGCTTACCTCCAGGTCGCCGACGAAGGCTTTCACCTTCCCGCGGGCGGGCTGCACGCGCCCGGCACCGCGCTCACGATCGAGCTGCAGGAGGACTCCGACGTCTTCGCCATGCTCCAGGCGCGAATCGGGGACGTCTCCTTGTCGAAGGATCTGTTCTGGAAGGACGTGCACCCCGACGACCGCAAGAAGCTCGGTGAAAGGGCCGTGCTGGACCAGATCGACTGGGAGGTGAGCGGAGATCCCTTCTTCTATGAGAACCGCCACACCTCGCCGCAGCCGGTCGCAAACGGAAGTCAACCCGGCGGAGACGAGTACTGGATTTACTACAACACGCAGAAGTTCAGCGGCAAGAAGCTTGTCGTGAAGCCCGGGGGAACCTACACGAGCAAGGACAAGGGGGTATACAGCATTTTCGCCTGGCGGGGCAGCGGCACCGTGGACGGGCACGAGGTGGCAGGCAAAAATCATCGCCGCGACGAGCTCCTGGTGTCTCACGCGCGTGCCACGGTCCCGATTACTGTGAAAAATACGGGGCGCGACGAGCTCCTGCTGCTCAAGTTCTTCGGGCCCGACGTCAATATCGATGTGCCGACGATCCCGCATTATGGCACATGGCGGCCGTAGGCAGCGGAGACAGGTCGACCTCAGGTTCTGATTCCCTTACAGCGTTTTTACATTCCTTTTTCCCCTCCCTGACAAAGCCCGGCGCCGCCGGATGCACACTCTCCGTGTCACTTGCATGGAGGTGCATATGGAATCAGCGTTTCGACTTCGCCGATGGCTCGTGCGGGCGGTGCTCCTGGCCGCGATTGCCGCACCCGCGATACTGGGTGCGGACGGGCTCATCATCGTGCAGAATCCGGGGGATTCCGTGCCGGGGCATTTCAGCTTCGCGCCCCTGTCCGTCACGTATCACCACGTGAGCGTGGCCATCACGGACCTTGCCGCGGTCACCACTGTGGATGAGGAGTTCTACAACCCGGGCGATCAGCGGCTGGAGGGAACCTACATGTTTCCCCTGCCGGCGGGCGCGCAGATCGACTCCTTCTCCATGGACATCAACGGGACCATGACGAAGGCCGAGCTCCTCCCGGCGGACAAGGCCCGCGCATTCTACGAGGATATCGTGCGCAAGATGAAAGACCCCGCCCTGCTGGAGTATGTGGGCAGGGGGGCGTTCCAGCTCCGGATCTATCCCATAGAGCCGCGATCCGGCAAGCGCATCATCATCAAGTATTCGCAGCTCCTCACGAACGACGGCGGATTGGTCACCTACACCTATCCCCTCAACACGGAAAAGTTCAGCTCAGCGGCGTTGAAAGACGCGTCGGTGAGCGTCACGCTGGACGGCAAGCAGCCCTTGCGGAGCGTCTACTGCCCTAGCCACCCGGCGGAGATCCGGCGGGATGGCGATCGTCGGGCAGTGGTCGGATGGGAGGGTCGGGACGTGTGGCCCGACAGCGATTTCACCGTCATGTTCAGTCGCACCCCGAGTCCGCTCGGCATCGACCTGCAGGCGGTCAGGTCGACGACAGACGATGGATACTTCATGCTGCTGGCATCGCCCGGCGCCGTGCCAGATGCGGGTGGCGTGCAGCCGAAGGACATCTGCTTCGTGCTGGACACCTCGGGATCCATGGCGGGCGCCAAGCTCCAGCAGGCAAAGAAGGCCATCGAGTTCTGCCTGGCCAATCTTGGCACGCAGGACAGGTTTGAGATCGTGCGCTTCTCCACGGAGGCGGAGCCATTCTTCGGCAGCCTCGTGCCCGCGGACAAGTCCCACGTGGACCAGGCGGTGAGCTTCGTGGAAAGCCTGAATCCGATAGGCGGCACGGCAATCGAGGATGCCCTTGACCGCGCGCTTGCCCTGCGCGCATCAGGTGGGGCAGGCGCCGCGCGGCCGTACCTGGTGATATTCCTCACCGACGGGCTGCCTACAGTCGGTGAAACGAGCGAGGACACGCTTGTCGCCCGGGCTTCACGCGCGGGCAGCGGCACGAGGATATTCACCTTCGGGATCGGCAACGACGTGAATACGCACCTCCTGGACCGCATCGCCTCGGAGACACGCGCCGTGAGCCAGTATGTCCTGCCGAAGGAGGACATCGAGGTGAAGCTGAGCAGCTTCTACGCCAAGATCCGGGACCCCGTGCTCTCGGGATTGTCGCTCAGCATTAACGGCTCAGGCATCAGGGTGACAAGGCTCCAGCCTTCGACGCTGCCGGACCTTTTCAGCGGCGACATGCTCGTGGTCTTCGGCCGCTACAGTGGTTCGGGCACCGCCACAGCACGCATCACGGGCACATTCAACGGCACTCAGAAGGAGTTCAGCGCGCAGGTGACATTCCCCGCACATACCGGCGCTGACACCTTTGTTCCCCGGATGTGGGCGACGCGGCGCGTCGGCTGGCTCCTTGACGAGATGCGTCTGCATGGCGAATCCGGAGAGCTTCGCGACGAGGTGATCCGGCTTGCGCGTGACTTCGGCATCGTCACACCGTACACGGCGTATCTTGTCGTGGAGGACGAAGAGCAGAGGAACGTGCCGGCGCAGATGCGTTCATTCCAGGACCTTGAAAAGGACAAGGGGGCGATGGACGATGCCCAGTCGCGCCTGGACTCGGTGCGCAAGGAAGCCACATCGGAAGCCAGCCGCGCCGGCGCTCCCGCGGTGGCGAACTCCCAGGCTTTCCAGGACCTGAAGTCCAGCACGAACCTCCAGCAGTCGTCGCAAGGCGCAGGGCTCGCCCGGCCTGCCTCTCCGAGCGCGGCTCCCGGCGGCTACCGCGACTTCCGCACCCAGAACTACGCCCAGCAGGCGCAGGTGGTGAATGGTCGCGCATTCTACCTGAACGGCACAACCTGGACCGATTCGACAGCGCAAGCGGGGAAGAAGCTCGCGCAGATGCAGCTCAAGTTTGCCAGCGCAGATTACTTCACGTTTATGTCAAAGCACCCGGACGCGGCACAGTGGCTGGCGCTGGGGAGCAACGTGGACCTGGTCGTGGACGGCGTGCTGGTGAGTGTGAGGGAGTAGGGGGCGTTTTGGGACCGAGGGAGGCCGCCGGGGACGGCGGCCTCCTTTCATTGCGGGTGCCGAGTCGGGCCGTCTCAATCGTAGCAGCGCATTCTATGCCCCTTGGCGGTCGACGTAGATATCCAACAGGCGGCGAATCATCTTCTGGTATGGCGTCTCGTGCTTCTTCGCCTGCCTCTTGAAGAAATCCACGCTCCGCCG
>PMDT01000414.1 GCA_003154555.1 Spirochaetaceae bacterium | reverse complement strand
GGCTGTCCCTCCAGGCCTGCGCCCACTGCTCGCTCTGCGCGGAGAGCTGCTTCAAGTTCCGTCAGAATCGCACGGACCCGACGTACACGCCGGCCTACAAGGCCATAAACTCCATCGGAAAGATTTCGAAGAGCAGGGGCAGGCTATCGGATGAGGCCTGGGAGGGCATCCGCGAGCTCGCCTGGGACAAGTGCGTTCTCTGCATGCGCTGCTACTGCCCCATCGGCATCAGCGTCCCCTCCCTGATCGCGGCCGCGCGCAGCGCCTGTCGGGAGCAGGGGGTGCACCGCTGGTACACGACACGGAGGAACGCATGAGAATGAAGACAATTGCTTCATTCTGCGCACTGGTCGCCGTGGGTGCGTTCGCGGCAGGTGGATTCGCCGACCCGCCTGCCGTCATGATACTCTCCAAGCCGCAGGTCTTCGGCTCGCTCAGCAGGCCCGCGGTGCGCTTCACGCACGGCGCCCATGCCGCGATCGCGGGGGTGAGCTGCCTGACGTGCCACCACGTCTACAAGGACGGGAAGAACGTGCTGGACGTCTCCACGCTCACCGTCGGCAATCCCGCGATACAATGCGCAACGTGCCACACACGCCCGCGCGATCTGGAGCAGTCCTTTCACCAGTTGTGCATCACCTGCCACGATACCGCGAAGGCGCAGGGCAAGGTGACCGGTCCGCGCGCCTGCGGCGACTGCCACACGTGGAACAGGTGAGCAGGGAGGAATATGGTCAAAGCGAAACCAAAACCGCTCGGTGAGATATTCGACAGGGTGAAGGGCTACCGGCGCGTTCTCATCGTCGGCTGCGGCGGATGCACCTCCGTCTGCCTGGCGGGAGGACAGCGGGAGTCGCTCGCGCTCGCCGACGAGCTTACCGCCTGCGCGCGTGAAGCACACGTTCCCCAGCAGTACGCGACATTCGTCACGGAACGACAATGCAACAACGAGTTCATCGACGAGATCGGGGAGCGCGCCGCCAGCTGCGACTGCATGATCTCCCTTGCCTGCGGCGCCGGCGCGGGGCTCCTCGCTGACGTCTTTCCTATGATTCCGATGTTTCCCGGCCTGGATACGATGTTCGTGGGAGTGGACCGCGACGTGGGATTCTACGAGGAGCGATGCAGGACGTGCGGCATCTGCGTGCTGGGCGATACCGGCGGAATATGTCCGGTCACGCGCTGCTCCAAGGGGGTGCTCAACGGGCCCTGCGGCGGCACCCGTGAAGATGGCGACTGCGAGCTTGCCGATGGCATCAGTTGCGCGTGGCACGACATCTACGACAGGTTGAAGGGGCAGGGACGGCTCTCCCAGATGCTCATTGTGCGTCCGCCCATGGAGTGGGTCGATCGCGGCGTGCGCACCCTCATCCAGAAGGGCTACGAGGCCCGGTACGCCGCGAAGCCGCGCGAGGGGGATGCCCGATGAAGTCCGGCAGTAACCTGGAAAAAGTGCTCACCGCCGGGCATTTCGCCGTCACGGCGGAGCTCGGGCCGCCTCCCGGCGCCGACGTGGAGTTCGTGCGCAAGAAGGCGGAGCTGTTGCGGGGCGTGGTTGACGCGGTGAATGTCACGGACAACCAGACCGCGGTGGTCCGCATGTCCAGCGTCGCGGTGTCGACGCTGCTGGTCGGCATGGGCATCGAGCCGGTCATGCAGATGGTGTGCCGCGACAGGAACCGCATTGCGATGCAGAGCGACATATTCGGCGCCGCGGCGCTGGGCATCCGCAATCTCACCTGCCTCACGGGGGACCACCAGGCCTTCGGCAACCAGGGCNNCCCTTTGCAAAGCCGTACGAGTTCCGGGCCCTCCGTCTCGCGAAGAAGGTCGAGGCGGGCGCCGACTATGTACAGACGCAGTGCGTCTACGACGTAAAGATGTTCGCCGAATGGATGAAGGCCGTGAGGGACCTGGGCGTGCATACGAAGTGCCGCATCCTCGCGGGGGTGACGCCGCTGAAGTCAGCGGGCATGGCACGCTACATGGCCGAGCAGGTTCCCGGCATCATCATCCCGCCGGAGATCATTGCGCGCATGGCGGCGGCCCCGAAAGGAAAGGGCGCCGAGGTGGGGCTTGCGATCTGCGCGGAGATCATCGAGCAGCTGCGCGCCATTGAGGGCGTGGCCGGCATCCATGTCATGGCCATCGAGTGGGAGCAGAAGGTCCGCGAGATCGTTCAGACCGCGAAGCTGCTCCCGCGCCCCGCGGTCTGATCGCGCGGCGATCGGTCTGCGCCGTAACCCGTTTCCCTTCCGCCGCGCGCTGCTTTCATGATAGCGTGGATTCCATGGACGGGGCAGCCGGGAGCGACAACAATCGTCTGGAGGCAAACGATCTGCAGGAGATCGTTGCCGTGTGCGACGAGGACGGAATCATTCTTTCCTGGAACTGGGCGGGGGAGGAGATCACCGGCTTTCTACAAGAGGACATCATTGGCTATCACCTCGATGCCATCATCGCGCCTGAATCACGGCAGTTTCTAGGCCAGATCCTCGGAATTGAGAGAAGCGGGTCGCTGCTCCCCGGCCTGCCGGTGCGCCTGCAGACGAGCTTCGGCTGGGAGGTTCCTGCCGAGGTGACGTCGGTCCCACGGCCCGGGACAGGCGGCTGGCTGCTCGTCTTCCGCGACACAACGCTGAAAGTGCAGCTCCAGGAGCAGCTCGACCGCATGGACGCGCTCTATCGCGGGCTCGTGGAGGACTCCCCCGACATCATCTACGTTCTTGATGAACGCGCACACGTCCTCTTCATCAACGACACGGTGGAAACGCTCCTCGGCTATTCGAAGAGCGAGATCATCGGCAGGGATCTCATCGAGCTCGTCCATCCCGACGATCGCCAGCAGGCCTACTGGCCTTTGCGGGAAAGGCGCCATGCGGACCGCGCCACGCGCGCCCTCCGTCTACGCTTCCTCACCCGGGCGGGACGGCCGCGTCGCTATGACCTTGATTTCGTCTATATCTCCCTTACGTCGGCTGGCCTCGGGCCGACCAGGCTGGGTGCGCGGCCGCGCGGTGGGCCCGGCGATTTGCCGGGGACGCAGGGAGTGGCGCGCGACGTCACGGACCTCGTCATGTTGAACGAGTTTTCCCGCCAGGCGGAGCTTATCCTGCCAGTCTGCTCCATCTGCCACAGGATCCGCGTGACGTCGGGGAGTGCCGTGGAATGGCTGCCGCTCTCTGACTACCTGACGCGCAAAACTGGTGTGCTCTTTTCTCACACGTATTGCCCTGATCACGTACCGACGCTGTAGACAGCCTTCTTGACAAATCTAGTAACTGGTCTTATATTTTAATAACTACTAACTCGTAGAGTAGAAGAATATGTCGGTACGAAATGCAATTCTCGGTCTTCTCTCCCAAAAGCCCCAGCATGGCTACAGGCTGCGTTCCGCCTTTGAGTCGCTCGTGGGCGGGAAGGAAATCTGGGACGTCAAGCCCGCCCAGATATACACGACCCTCGCGCGTCTGGAAGAGAGCGGTCTGGTCAGGCAGGATTGCGTCGACCAGGACGCGGGGCCGGAGAAGCGGGTCTACTCCCTCACCCCGGAAGGCAGAAAGGAGCTCGCATCCTGGTTCGCCGCGGGGGTCGAGGAAGAGCGTCAGCGCGACGAGTTCTTTGTGAAGCTCATGCTCAGCATGCGCGCAGAAGGCGTCGATCCTGCAACGGTGATCCAGGCGCAGCGTGGAACGCTGTATCGGGAGATGCACGACCTGACGTCGCGGCGCACGAAGGCCGATCCGAAGCGAGAGCTCGCCACCATCTTTCTGCTGGACAAGACCCTCATGCATATCGAAGCGGACCTTCGCTGGCTGGACATGGTGGAGGCGCGC
>PMDT01000307.1:4577-5982 GCA_003154555.1 Spirochaetaceae bacterium | reverse complement strand
CATGACCGATGCGTGGGTGGAGCGCCACGGTGTGCAGAACCCGGCGGCATTCGGGGCGTTTCCCCGGATTCTGCAAATGGCCCGTGACCGCCGCCTCCTGCCCCTGGAGGACGCGGTCCGCAAGATGACAGGCGCGGCCGCGGAAAGATTCAGCCTGCCCGGCAGAGGGTTTCTCAAAGAGGGCTGCGCCGCCGACATCACGGTATTCGACTGGGACAAGGTGCAGGACAATACGACCAGCAGGGAAACGGACGCCGCGCCGGCAGGCATTGACTACGTCTTCGTGAATGGCAGGAAGATCATCGGCTCCGGCAAAAAGGAAAACCCGCTGAACGCCGGCATGCCCGTCCTCTGAAGAGCTCCTTCCCCTGGTGAGAGACTACGCCAGGGTCTTCTTCAGCGCATCACCCCATCTGCCGTAGGCCTCCGCGTATGCCGCGGATTTCCCCCTGTCGGGCTCGGCCGTCTGGACGGGCCGGAGCGAGGCGAAAGCCTCCCGGGTGCCGCGGTACACCCCGGCCCCTATGCCCGCTCCGCGCGCCGCACCCTGCGCTCCGTCGGTCTCGAACATCTCCACGCGCGCTCCGCTCACCGTCGCGAACGCCTCTCGGAAGAGAGGGCTCAGGAACATGTTCGCGTGGCCCGCACGGATGGTTCCCGCCGTAAGGCCGATCCCCTTCATGATGGACAGGCCATTGACGAGCGCATAGACGATCCCTTCCTGCCCGGCGCGGAGGAGGTGGGGAATGCCATGCCTGTTGAAGTCAAGGCAAAGCACGGACGCGCCGGGGTTGCGGTTGCCCAGCGTCCGTTCCGCCCCGTTGCCGTAGGGAAGGACAAGCAGACCATCCGATCCCACCGGGGCCTGCGCGGCCACGCGGTTCAGCTCGTCATAAGGGACGCGCCCGGTCTCCCCGACCAGGAGCTTCCGCATCCAGCTGTAGAGGATGCCCGTCCCGTTGACGCACATGAGAACCCCGTAGCGCGGGCTCCGCGGGGTATGATTCACGTGGACGAAAGCGTTGACCCGGGATTCTGGATCATGGCGGGGAGCGTCGATGATCCCGTAGACCACCCCTGAGGTGCCGGCAGTCGCCGCCGCCTCACCGGGATCGAGCACGTTGAGGGAGAAGGCGTTGTTCGGCTGGTCCCCTGCCCGGTAGCAGACCGGCGTGCCCTTTGGCAGACCCAGGGCTGCCGCCGCCTCAGCAGTGAGCACGCCCTGCGGTGAAAATGTTTCCACCGTGGGAGGGATCAGCTCCCGCGGGATCCCGAACCAGTCCAGCACAATGTCCGCGCGGCCGCCCTGGCTGAAGTCCCACAGTATCCCTTCCGAGAGCCCCGAGGGAGTAGTGGCCTTGACGCCCGTCATCCGGAAGGCCAGCCAGTCGCCGGGGAGCAGCAT
>PMDT01000307.1:0-4560 GCA_003154555.1 Spirochaetaceae bacterium | reverse complement strand
TTTCCCGCATCGTCGAGAAGCACAAGGCCGTGCATCTGGTAGGAGATCCCGATGCCCTTCACAGCGTCGAAAGATTTCCCCGTGGCCGCCTTCAGCTCCGCTGCCGCCGCTGTCACGTTCTCCCACCAGACCGCCGGATCCTGCTCAGCCCACCCGGGCCGGGGCGAGTCGATGGCCAGCTCGTTCTTCGGGCTGGCAGCGCTTCCCACCGGCTTGCCTGTCGCGGCGTCGATGAGTGATGCCTTGATAGAAGAGCTGCCAAGGTCGAATCCGAGCAGGTAGCCGTCGGAACCCATTGTCTCACCTCCCCTTTCGCGCCACGCGGCGCCGGCCGCGCTTCGCGGGTGACACCACCTCCCGCAGTTATATCCGACAGCGCATTCCTGGGGAAGGCGACGGCGCGGTGCCCCTCTTGCCTTGACCCGGCCAACTCCCGCCATTATCCTTTTATACGGAGGCTACCATGGAACCGGATAAGAGCAATGAGTTCAGGGTCAAAGGCGAGGAGATGCTGCGCAAGGTCAGGGAGATCGTCCACGAGGGAAACGCCCGCAGGATCATCATCAAGGACGAGAAGGGTGAGACTTACGTCGAGATCCCTCTGACCGTGGGTGTAGTCGGCGCGTTGTTTCTGCCCGTGCTTGCCGCCGTCGGCGCCCTGGCAGCGCTGGCGTCGAATTTCACGCTGGAGGTTGTTCGCAAAGACGACGCGGAGGAGGGAGGCGGGTCTCCGGCGGAAACCCACCGGAAAGACACGAAGAAAGAAAAGTAGGGCTTGACCGCGGGTGCAGAAATGCCTCCCCGCGGTGTTGCATTTACAGACGACATTACAGGAGGTACTCATGTCGGACATGAATGAGAAACTCGCCCTGGCGCGAAGCATCGCCCGGCGCAAGGTCGCTTTTATCCGCCACGCCATCAGCTACCTGGTGGTCATTGTCGGATTGGCGCTTATCAACAACCTCACCTGGGGCGGATACCAGTGGTGGCTGTGGGTGGCATTCGGCTGGGGAATCGGTGTCGTCTCCCATTTCCTCTCCGCGTTCCTCTACCAGTCGGGCAGCCTCGTGGAGCGCCTGGCCAAACGCGAGCTGGAGAAGATGGATGAGTCGGACAAGGTTTAGCCCGATCGACATCCTGGGCATCACCCTTGGCGTGCTCGCGATCCTCGTCGTAGTCGGGAGTATCGTGGCCATTGCCCAGGGCAGGATGTTCGACTTGCGGTGGAGCATCCCGGAGGGACGGGGCTTCTGGAACGGCCAGGAGTTTTCCTTCGGGGGCTCGGTTCGCGAGGAGAAGGATGAACAGGTCCCGGCGGACGTCACGGAGCTGGAGGTGCGCAACATCGCCGGATCCATAGACATCAGCGCCAGCGCACCCGCGGCGTCCGTCTCCGTGCATTCCGTGAAGGCAGCGCCGTCTCAGGCAGCGCTGGACAGGGTGCACGTGGAGATCCGCAAGGTCGGTACCAGGCTGATCCTCGAAGAAAAACACGAGCCGGGCTTCCTCATCAGATCAGGAACGGTGTCTTTCCAGATCATCGTGCCCCGCTCCATGAAGGTCATGGAAGCTCACTCGGTGAGCGGCAGCATCACGGTTCAAGGCGTCGACCAGACCGTCGACCAGGTCCTGTCAACCATCTCGGGCTCGGTGACAACCAACGCGTCGCGCAACCTCGACGCCTCCTCCACGAGCGGCCACGTCGAGTTCGCATCGGCAGGAAACGCGGTGAAGGTGCACACGGTCTCGGGCTCCATCGACGGCACGCTGGACGCGCTCTCGAAGAGCGGCTCCGCGACACTCGGCAGCGTGTCGGGCTCCGTGACGCTCAACGCGTTCTCCCAGCTCGACGCGATGGTCAACCTGCACTCGGTGAGCGGGAGCGTCGCCTGCGGTTTCCCGATCACCATCACGGAGCAGAAGCGCAACCGGCTCAACGGCAGCATCGGCAGCGGGGCGGCAAACCTCGACATCGGAACCGTGAGCGGCAGCATCAGCATCAACAGGGAATAGCGGCGCCCGCCGCGACAGCGAAAGGCCACCCCCGGGGCGGCCTTTTTACTAGGTCATCCTGCTGAACCAGGCGAGGGAAAGCGTTGCACCAATGAGAAGAATCGCCATGGCGATGCCGGTGAATATGGCCGTTACCTCGGTCAGATCGCGCCCCATGGTAAGGCGGACGCTGAGCGCCTGGTAGATCCGCACGAGGTCTCCCTCATTGTCCGCCTTGTAGTAGCTGGCGGCGGTGTTCTGGGCAATCTTCTTCAGGGACGGCTCGTCGAGCTGCACGCGGAAAAACCTGCCCTCCGCGCCGACGGTGTCGCCGCGATTCGTGCCGACGCCGACAGTGAATACCCGTACCCCGCGGTCGCCTGCCTGCTGCGCGGCATCCAGCGGGTCAGGTCCCGTGTTATTCTGCCCATCCGTGAGCAGAACGATCGCCGCCGCTGTGTAGGAGCCCGGCGCCACCGCCGGAGGTGCGTTGGGGTCCGGCGCCGTGTTGAGGGGCGCATTGGGATCCTGCTGCGCCTGCGCCCCCGGGAGGAGCTGCTGATCCTGGGTGGACGGATCGCCTGTCTGATCCTGGGCGTTTTTTGCGTCCTCGAATATCGCATCCAGCGCCACGAGAATGCCGCTCCCGATCGCGGTGCCGCGCTGGAGGTGGAGGCGATCCATCGCCGCGTTCAGATCATCCCGTGACGTCGTGGGGGCCTGGACGAGCGCCGCCGAGCCGCTGAAGGCCACGATCCCGATGCGCACGTTGCGGGGCTGTTTCGCAATGAACGCCCGTGCCGCTGCCTTGGCAGCCTCGAACCTGCTGGGGGCCACGTCGCGGGCGCGCATGCTTCCCGACATATCCAGCGCGAGAATGATCGTGCCCCTGCTGGACGGCAGCATCACCGTGGCTTGCGGTCGGGCAAGGGCGAAGATGCCCACGGCCAGCCCCGCAAGGAACAGAATCGCGGGTATGTGGCGGCGGAATCCGGGTCCCCGTCCCAGCGCATCCTTGACCGCAATGAGGCTCGCGTAGCGCGCCGCATAGCGCCGGCGGCGCCGCTGCATCAGGATGTAGATGCCGACCAGGAGCGGAACGAGAAAGTACAGCCACAGCAGCCCAGGCCATTGGAATGACATCTCACCCTCCCCCCACCGCGCCGGGTCGTGCGAGCGCGCGGGCCGTCGATGCTTTTCGCTTTTCCCTGCGCATCGCGGCGAAGTGCACGATCTCCCGCGCGAGATCCCCCTCCGTGGAGAGGGAGAGCTGGTCGATGCCCGCGCGCGCCAGGGAGCCGGCGAGCTCCGCNNTCGACGAAGATCTGCTCCCCGGTCTCGGCGTCCTCCAGCACGAGCGGGCCCAGGTCCGGCAACTGCACTTCACGCGGGTCGGAAAGCTTGACGGCGATCACCTCGTGCCGGCGCGTCGCAAGGATGAGTGAGCGGTCCCAGCCGGGAACGCTCATGAAATCTGAGACGAGGAAGAGGAGCCCCCGGCGGCGGATCATCTGCAGCGCCCCATCGAGGAGGACGCCGAGGTCCGTCCTCGGCGCACGGTGCAGCCGCGGCTGGCTCTGCAGCTCCTGGATGAGCTGAAGCACGTGCGTCCTGCCGCCCTGCGCAGGAATCACGCGCTGCGTCCCGCCGGTGAACAGGAGTGCGCCCACCCGGTTGCCGTGCCGGGTGAGCAGGCGCGCAATCACGCCGACGAAGTCGATGAGAAGGCTTCTCTTCTGCACCTGGGCGGAGCCGAAATCCACCGACGGGCTCATGTCGAGGAGGAACCAGGCCGTCACCTCGCGGTCCTCCACGTACTGGCGGACGTACGGCGTCTGCATCCGCGCCGTCACGTTCCAGTCTATCGTCCGCACGTCGTCGGTGAGCTGATACTCCCGCAACTCGGCAAGCTCCGTGCCGAAGCCGCGGAAGACGGTGCGGTAGTCGCCCTGCAGGAGGCCGTCCAGCCGCCGGATGATGGTCCAGTCCAGGCGCTGGAGGACGCGCTCAGGCTCCGACGCTTGCCGTGGCATGGCTCTGCAGGGGCTGGGCAGGTGTGGGAACGGCCTGCATCACCTTCTGGAGGATCGCGTCCGTGCTCACGCCGTCGGCAAGCGCCTCGTAGGAGGGAATGATGCGGTGGCGCATGACGTCGTGGGCGAGGTCCGTGAGATCTTGTGGTATGACGTAGGCGCGGCCGCGGACGAACGCGAGTGCGCGCGCCGCGAGCACGAGGTTGATCGATGCGCGCGGGCTGGCGCCGAAGACGATGTAGCGCTCAAGGTCGGGCAGACCGTGCTTCGCCGGTTCGCGCGTGGCCGCGGCAAGCCGCACCGCGTGCTGCATGAGAAGCGGGTCGACGAACACCCGTTCGCAGGCGGCACGCAGCTCCAGGATCTGCCCCGTGCTCACCACCGCGGCCACGCGCGCCGCGGCGCCCGCCGCGCGCTGGACAATGACGAACTCTTCCGCCTCACTGGGGTAGTCGACAAGTACCTTCATCATGAACCTGTCGACCTGCGCCTCGGGCAGCGGATAGGTGCCGTCGGTCTCGATGGGGTTCTGCGT
>PMDT01000294.1 GCA_003154555.1 Spirochaetaceae bacterium | reverse complement strand
TGGGCGCGGCGCCGTGGTAGCGCAGACCGCCGGCGTGCACGGAGGGGGGAATGAATCCGTGGCCAAGCGTGTACATCTTGGCAAGCGGTATGAGCTTTCCCGAGTCGCCGAAGTCGTACGCATACACTCCTTTGCTGAGTGATGGACA
The DNA here is from genome assembly GCA_003154555.1 of Spirochaetaceae bacterium. Taxonomy (GTDB): domain Bacteria; phylum Spirochaetota; class Spirochaetia; order SZUA-6; family Fen-1364; genus Fen-1364. The sequence continues at coordinate 5,465 of PMDT01000294.1, read as the reverse complement.
GGCAAGGGGCTCGGAGGCGACGAACTCCACCTTCCTTTTTCCCGTGATCTTGTCCTCCAGAAAAGGAATCATGATGCCGCCAAAGTTGCTTCCGCCGCCATGGCAGCCGATCACGATGTCGGGCATGAGCCCGAGATCCTCCAGGACGGCGCGCGCCTCCAGGCCGATCACCGTCTGGTGCAGGAGTACGTGATTGAGCACGGACCCGAGGGCATACTTCACCGTCCCGCCGGATGTGGCGGCGATTTCCACCGCTTCGCTGATCGCGATGCCCAGAGAGCCGGGGTAATTGCGCTTGTCTTCAAGCATCTTCTTCCCTATCTGCGTCTCCTTGGAGGGGCTGGCATGCACCTTCGCGCCGTAGCTTTCCATCATGACCTTGCGGTACGGCTTCTGCTCATAGGATGCACGCACCATGAACACGTTGATGTCAAGATTGAAGTGCGCGCCCGCGAACGCCAGTGCGCTCCCCCACTGCCCCGCGCCCGTCTCGGTGGCCAGTTTTTTCACCCCCTCCCTCTGGTTGTAGTAGGCCTGGGGGATGGCGGTATTCGGCTTGTGGCTCCCGGTGGGCGTCACGCTTTCGTTCTTGAAGAAGATCATGGCCGGCGTGTCCAGTGCCTCCTCAAGGAACTTCGCCCTGATGAGGGGAGTGGGCCGGAACATGGAATACACCTTGAGCACCTCGTCAGGGATGGTGATCTCCCTTTCAAGGGAGACCTCCTGTTCAAGCAGGCCCATCGGAAACAGTGGCGTAAACGCCTCAAGGGGCACCCGACTGCCGTCCGCCGGACTCAGCATGGGGGGCACCGGTTCAGGCAGGAATGCCTGGACGTTGAGCCACTTCTTGGGGATCTCATGCGTGGGAAGCTGGAAGATTCTGTTGTCGAGCATGTGAAACTCCTNNAAACCGCGGGCGGTTTCTCTCTCACTCGGGGAGGGAAACCGCCTGCGGTCCCTTGGGTTCTGACGTCACGTCAGGCGGACCGCGGTCTCCTCCCCGGGATCCACCCCCACCAATTCGAAAAACCATTCATTACAGCCGCAACCGTCCTAAAACTCATGATGGGCATATTTATACAGGTAATTGGATGCATGTCAACACAAATTTCTCAGAAATCCACGAGCTCCAGCTCGAAGAGCACGAATGCGTCCGGTGGGACGATGTTGGAGTAGCCGCGGCTGCCGAAGGCGAGCTCGGGCGGAATCACGAGACGCCTCTTCTCTCCCCGCTTCATCGTGAGAAGCGCCTCCGTCCAACCCTTGATGGACAGCTTGTCCATCTGAACGGCGACGGCGGAACCGGAGGCCGAGGAATCGGCGAAGACCTTTCCGCCAAGCAGCATGCCCTTGTAATTGATGCTCACCGTGGCCGTTGCCCCGGGGCTCCCGCCCGATCCCTGCTTCAGCACCTCGTACATGAGACCGCTCTTCGTGGTGATGAGCTTCGGCCACTGCTTCTGGATGAGGGCAAGTGAGTCGGTGCGCTGGCTCTTCTTGCGCTCGGCAACCCCGGCCCAGGCGTTGGCGACCATTCCATCGAAGCCCTTCTGCGTCACGGTGAATGCTCCGGCAGCGGCGCCGACCCGGACGATGCGGACGCTCGTCATGTGGTCGCCTTCCTTCACGGCGTTCACCACGTCCTGCCCCTGGACCACGTGCCCGAACACGCTGTAGCCGCCGTCCAGCCATGCGGCCGCACCCATCGTTATGTAGAACTGGCTCCCGTTCGTGTCGGGCCCCGAGTTCGCCATCGCCATGACGCCGGCTGCATCGTGCTTCAAGTCGGGCCTCGTTTCATTCGGGATCTCGTAGCCCGGTCCGCCGGACCCGTCACCCTTGGGGTCGCCCCCCTGGATCACGAAGCCCGCCACGACCCGGTGGAATGTGAGTCCATCGTAGAACCTGTGACCGGTCTGTCCGTTCGCCTTCAATGTCCCTTCCGCGAGGCCCACGAAGTTGGACACCGTCATGGGCGTCTTTTCGAATTCGAGCTGGCAGAGTATCGTGCCGCGCTCCGTCTTGATCTCCGCGTACAGCCCGTCGGCAAGCTTCTGGGTCTGTCCCATGCCCGGCGTCACGGCGATGATGGCAAGAACGATGAGAATAATGAATCTGCGCACACGCTCCTCCGATCAGGCTTTGGTTGCCACGGACCTCGCACGTCTGTCAAGGTCGGACAACCGCATTGATCTCGACCTCCGCGGGGTCGTCCGGCATTGCAACGACCTTCCATTCCTGGGCGTCGCGGTCGAAATCGGCAATCTTCTCTATCGGCATCTTGATATACCGGCCCTGCCCTTCCACGGCGACCGTGCCGTCCTCCAGGAGTATCTCCCCCGTGCCTTCGAAGAAGCGCGAGGCGTCCTTCACGATCCTGCCGATCACGCGGACGGGCCGGTCCGTGGGCACCGGTTTCTTGAAGCGCATCGTGAACTCCACCGTGACACCCCAGACCTCGCCCTGAGAGCGGATCATGATGGCCCGCCCGATGGTCTCATCCAGGATGGTCGCGCTGATGCCCCCGTGCAGCCGTCCGGGATAGCTCTGGTGCTCGGCGCGCGCGGTGAAGAGCGCCATGAGCTCCCCGCCCTCCACCTCGTAGAACGCGGCATGAAGGCCGGCGGGGTTTTTCAACCCGCATACGAAGCACATCTTCGAGTTCTGCTGCTTTCCCGTCACCTTGCGTTTCATCCGCGTACACTCCCCGCAACGACCTGCGACGCCTCGAAATACGACGACCCAAGACGGCGCAGCACTTCGGCCACGTCGCGTTCGTCCCCCTCGATGCCCAGGGCTGCGAAGTTCTTGTCGCCGCGCGCACCGAGCTGGAAGTCCACCACGTTCACCCCGACCGAGGCAAGCGCCGAAAGAAGGACCAGGACGACGCCCGGCCTGTTGGCGTGCACCGCGACGATCATGTGCCGCGAGATGGGAATGGGCAGCCACACCCCGTCCACCTCGAGCAGGTAGGCAGGCGCGGGCTTCAAGGGCGGCAGCCGCATGCGTACTTCCGGCTTGATGTCCATGAAACGGTCCGCGGCCGTTCCCCGTACGAACTCCACCGCTTCGCGGATACGCTCACGCGGCCCTTCCAGGGTGAGATACGCGGTTGCCGTGCCGTCCTGCAGGGAGGCGAGCCAGGCCGTCTCCACATTGATCTCTTCCGATGCAAGCGTGTTGAGAAGAACGGCAAGTGTCCCCGGTGTGTCCTGGTGATGGGAGAAGAGGCAGACGATCTCCCCGCCCTCGTACGCCGGCATGCGGTCGGAAATCGTGATCGATCGCTCCTCCTTGCGCACCCGCAGGGCGTGAAAGGAGCCCAGCGACGATGACTCGGGGAACTCTTTTGCCAGTGTGCGAAACCCGCCCCCGAATGACATGTGCGGGATCTCCAGGCGCTTCTCCCGGGCGAAGCGGTGATTGAGAACTTCCATGCCGAGATTGAGGATGCGAAAGGAGGATTCATCGCGGGACCTGAGCGGCCTTTTTTCCGGGATGCCGCGGGAGAAGGAGACGTAGTAGCGATAGCCCGCTGCCTGGACCGCCTCGAGCCCTGCCGCGTAGTCGCGGCCCAGCTCGGAAAGCGCGTGCGTGTCGGTGCCAAGCGCAACGGGGATGCCAAGCGCCCGCGCGCGTCTGAGGATCTCGGCGTGGGGATAGATGCCGACCCCCTTGCGAAGCCCCGACAGGTTCACGTCCAGCGCGAGGTTCCGCTCCGCGATCATTTCCAGCAGGGTGAACAGCCGGCGGGCGGTGCCGCTGTCGGCGCCGTCCAGGTCGGCGAGGCAGGCGGGAAGAGGGGCATAGAGCTTCGGCAGATCGATGTGCCCCACGACGGAGATCATCTGCCAGCTCGCATCCACCATCTCGATCAGCTCATCGAAGTACGCCGCCCAGAACGGCTCCACCCCGCCGCGCTCGTCGATGAGCCTTTTCGTGTCTTCCGCGGAGCCGTCGTATGGAATCCCGTTCGGCGCGAAATGCACGGAGCAGACGACAAAGTCCACGCCGTGCGCCTGGAAGAGCTTTGCACGGTTCCATTGCTCGCCCAGCCCCGTGCCCAGCCATTCCAGCTCCACGCCGCAGCGCACCTCGATACGGTCCCCCACGCGCTCCCGCAGCCTTCGAATCCGGTCGGGGAAATCGAAGTAGGAGGCGTCGCCCCGGATGAACTTCACGTCGGTGGCCCGTTCGCTCGCGTACCGGAACCGCGTGAGCCGCGGAGTGTGGATGACGAATGTCACGGCGGGAAAGCCAAGCGACACGGCGCGCTCCACGACGGATTCCAGGTCGTCGATGCCGTGTTTGACGTGGTCGGCGCCGGTGCCGACGTGGATGCCATGGGTCTCCCAGATGAACGACGGCGCGCGCATGCGTCAGAGTATAGCGACGACCGGCGTTCCGGCCAACCGTGGGCGTCTGGCTTGAAAGCGGGTCGGGATTATTCTATCTTCACTTCATGGACAGCCGCGAGGTGATGAAGAGGGTCGGGGCCATCATCGAGGCCCACGGGACCGGCGTGCTCGCCACCGTGGACGAGGACGGCAACCCGCACGTCCGCTGGCTCACCCCGACGATGCTCCGGGAGAGACCGGGAGCCTTGTACGCCATCACCGCGCCGCGATTCGCCAAGGTGGCCCAGGTCCGCAGCCATGCCCGCGTGGAGTGGATGTTCCAGACGCCGTCCCTCGACGAGGTGATCAGCATCCGCGGGACCATCAATGTGGTGGAGAATCCCTCCCTCCGCGCCGAAGTACTCGAGGTGCTCGGGCAGCGCCTGCAGACCTTCTGGAAGCTCGCGCACGACGCGCGTGACCTTGTCGTGCTGGAAACGGTCGTCGAGGAGGCGACGCGGTTCCTGCCCATGGACGGCAGGAAGGACGTCGTTCGTTTCTGAAGGAGAAGCGACCCCCCATGGGAAACATCACCACGGAGCGCATCGACACGCGCCTGGAAACCGAGTTGCTCTCGAAGATGCTCCTCATCCGCCGCTTCGAGGAGAAGGCCGCGCAGATGTACGGCCTGAAGAAGATCGGCGGCTTCTGTCACCTCTACATCGGCCAGGAGGCCGCGGCTGTCGGGGCCATCGCCGCCATCGACCTTGCGCGGGACTACACGGTGGGCGCCTATCGCGACCACGGGTACGCCCTGGCCTGCGGCATGGAGCCGCGGGGTCTCATGGCGGAGCTTTTCGGCAAGGTGACGGGCGTCTCCAGGGGCAAGGGTGGATCGATGCACTTCTTTGACGCCGCCCGACACATGTTCGGCGGTAACGGCATTGTGGGCGCCCAGATTCCGGTCGCAACCGGTGTGGCCCTGAAGTGCCATTACCGCAAGGACGGGGGCGTGGTTCTGTGCTGGTTCGGCGACGGCGCCATCCACCAGGGCTCGTTCCACGAAAGCCTCAACATGGCCAAGATCTGGAATCTTCCCATCGTCTACATCTGTGAAAACAACCAGTA
>PMDT01000391.1 GCA_003154555.1 Spirochaetaceae bacterium | reverse complement strand
CAAGATGCCCCGCTCGTGGGAGGAAAAAACGATCGTGCGGACGGGGAAGTGCCTGTGGATCCCCTCCACGGCGGATGATTTCCCCGTGCGCGACCCCTTTCCCGACGAACGCGTCGTCACGAAGGGGGAGCTCATCAAGCTGGAGGAGGAAGAGGGGGTCCAGCCCTACGTCATCACCAGCAAGCTGGGCAACATTCTGTATGAGAAGACGAAAAAGGAGATTGTTGCGGAGCTCTGGTGCCCGATGCTCTACAACGAATACGTCGTCGGCTATATCCACGTCTGGAACACGGCGGCGCGTCGTGAACGCATCTCGCGGGACCTCATGGAGTACGTGCAGCAGTTCGCCAAGATCCTCTGCTTTTCGCTTGTCACCAACGGCTACTTCAAGGTGGAGAACAGCACGGAGAGGCGCTACGAGGCCCCCATCATCGACATGAGCGCATCCGGACTTCTCTTCGCGCACACGGCGGCGGATCTCATCAAGGAGCTGCTCGTGCACACCGATCTCGAGCTCACCGTGAAAACGGACAGGCGCACAATCCTCGTGGGTGGAAGGATCATGCGGAAGTTCAAGGACGCGGAGAACTCATACTTCGGCGTGCTCTTTCTCAAGATCGAGGAGGAGGATTTCCGGTTCCTTTTCGAATACCTCTATGGCAAGCCCTTCGATGCGAGCATGGAAGGCACGTGGGAAGGCGGCGCCCCGCCCCCGCCGCTGGAGATCCTGTGAGCGGAGGAGACGCGTGACGCGCGCCGTGGTGGAGCGCGGGCGAGGACCCGCGGGATCCCTTTCAGACACCGCGCGGCGGCTTCTTGCGGGTTCCGACCAGGCGTCGCTGCGCCGGGTCGTCGGCAAGTCCGTTGCCGTGAGCTCGGGCAAGGGAGGCGTCGGAAAGACGATCACGGCGTGCAACCTCGCCATCTACTATGCGCGCAAAGGCCTGCGTGTCGGGCTGGCCGACCTGGACCCGCTTTCCGACGTCGCCTCGCTCCTGGACATCTACGAATCCGAACAGGTGCTCAAGGCGCGCGACACGTCGCCGTCCGACGGGCTTGCGTCGTTCATCCTTCCCGTCTTCAAGGGTCTTGAGATACTTTTCCCTTTCCAGAAGCTCGATCCCGCAGAAGCACGGAGAATCATGGAGATGATCTACGGCCGGCACCTCGCGGAGATCGACGGCCGCTATGACATCCTGATATTCGACATGCCGGCGGGCATGAGCTATGACGACAACCTGGCGTACGTGCCGTTCATGAAGAGGCTCGTGCTCGTAACGAACCCCGAGCCGACTGCGCACGCATCTGCCGGCGCCTACGTGAAGGAAGTCCTGCGCCTCTACCCGGGTACCCTCGTTCACCTCTGGCACAACCGCTATTCGCGCAGGCTGAAGGATGGGTTTCATCCCAGCGACGTGGCGGGAAACTACAATCGCCTTGTGCAGGAGGAGGATCGCCTGTCCTCAGACGAGACTGTATTCCTCCGCGATTTCGCCTTCGTGCCGGAGGACCCCGCCCTTGACCTGCTCCAGGGGGAGCCCAGCCCTGCCATCCACGTGCTGAAATCGATGCGCGATGCCCTGGAATATGCGCAGCGGCGGCTCCTCATGCAGGCGGCGAAAAAAACAGGCATCCCCGCGCGCATCCTCGACATGGTCACCTCGTACGTCCACAGCAACCCCTCCATGAAAGATCCTGCGGCGTACCTTGCCGAGCTGGACAGCTATTTCGGCGTCGCCATGGCCGCCGTTGCGGGAAAGGAAACGGAAAAACCTGTGCATGTCTTTGATGCGGCCGAAACCGCGGCCCTGCAGGATTTCCTCCTCAAGGTCAGGCAGAGCGGGCTGCGACGGGAAATGCAGCGCATGGAAGACCTGGTCGCCGAACAGATACGCCGTTGGGAGGAGGCGCGGGGCCCGTTCGGCAACCGCCTTCCCCCGGGTGCGGACAAGGCGATTGACCGCGAGCTGGGCAGATTCCTGGTCATCCTCAACCGCGCTGCGCGCGGCAGCGGTCTTATGCGCAACCAGGGCATCCTCCTGTTGTTCTATTTCTCTCTGCACAAGCTTTTCCAGTCCCGGACGCTCGTCACCGTGCTCAGGGGCCTGATTCCACGCCGGGTCAATCAGAAGGGCCGCAAGGTACGGGACCGATTCCGACAGATTCGCACGCTCGTGGAGCGCGATCCACTGTACCGGCAGCGCTACCTGAAGGCCCTGGGCACGATCCATGCGCTGGTCATGCGCCAGGTCTCCGCGGTCGCGCGCGCACTGGACCTGAACGGCCTCGTGATCGTGGATGGGGCATCCCGGATAGACGGACGGCCCTACCTGAAGCTGCTCGCCGCATTCCTTCACGAATCGCTTTACAGCGGCCTCAGCGTGATCGTGGGATTCGACTATCGTTCAGCCGCGGCGGCGTTCCAGGAAGGCGCGGAAAGGCTCCTCAGCTCGGTCCAATCCCCGGATTAGCGCCCCTGCGGACCCGTCGAGCTGACGGGGGGTTCATCTTCGGCGGCGAGCATAAGGATTTCGGGCCTGTATTCGAAATGCATCGTATCGAAGAAGAGCCACTTGCCTCCCCAGACGAAACCTTCGCGCTCGAAGGCTTTCACAAATGCCAGCGGCGGCATCCACCGCTGGGAATACGGAATCGTCCACCAATCGCTCACCCTGCTCATCGCCCACTGCCAGTAAGCGTGTTTGCCGCCGTAGCTTTTCGGGATCATGTCGATCGCAAGCCCGTAGCTGTGGAGGCTGCGCGTGCGCGTCCCTTCGACGAACCGGTAATTGAACCCGTCCATCTCCCGCAGGCCGCGAAGATACGCCGCTACCTCGGCGTCCGACCCGCGCAGTATTGCCAATTCCGACGAGACGTGAAGGAGATGGTCCCTGATGCTCTCATGCACCGTGACGGAGAAGCCCGCGATCTGCATGTACACCATGCGGGCAACAGTCGATTGACGGTCCTGCGCGTGCAGCAGGGCGCCGAGGAACTGCTCGTTTCTTTGGGGCGGATCGAGCTGCTCCCGCTTCACCCGACTTCGCAGCGCGGCAGCCTCAGTTTCGTCCAGGGGCGCAAGCGGGGGGAGCTCCAAAGGGTAGCGATAAAAGTTCATGGGGGCGTATTTCTCCCAGTCGCCCCGATCTCCTTCCGGGAGCATGCGGCCATTGGCCCAGGCAAACCACTCATCCCCGAGCAGCACCATCCAGTCGCCGTCCCGCAGGGCGCTCTGCGTGATCCTGTCGGGCCATGCCGCCGCCAGGGCCTGCATCTCACGCTCGCCCGGCGGGGGCGGCGTCAGCGGCGCGGCCGTCATACTCTCATGGTTTTTATGAAACGGGATGCCAGGGAGAAGCGCTGCTACGAGCAGGGTCAGCAGAACAAGGCGAAACACTGCAGGATGTTACGCGGTGGAATGGTCGAAGTCAACATGGTATCTTTTCTTCATGCGGCTCCTGGTCGTCGAGGACAATGAAAAGCTCGCGGCATCGCTGAAGAAAGGTCTCCAACAGGAGGGGTACGCCGTTGACGCCGCGGGTAGCGCAGCGGACGCGCGCGCGCTTCTCTCCATGATGAGTGACGACTACGACGCGATCCTGCTCGACAGGATGCTGCCGGATGGGGACGGGGTCGCACTCTGCCGATCGATCCGCTCTTCAGGGCGCATCGTGCCGATCCTGATGCTCACCGCGCGAGACGGGGTATCGGATCGCGTGCATGGGCTGGACGCGGGCGCGGATGACTACCTCACGAAGCCATTCTCCTTCGATGAGCTTGCCGCGCGGATCCGGGCGCTCCTGCGAAGACCGCGGGGACCGGTGCAGATGACGCTGCGCGAAGGGGAGATCGAGCTCGACCCCGGCACGCGCGAGATCAGGGTTGCGGGAACGGTGGTCCCCATGACGGCAAAGGAGTTCGGGCTCCTGGAGCTCCTCATGCGCCATGCGGGACAGGTGCTCACCCGGGAGCAGATCACGCGGCGGCTCTGGGACCAGGAGTTCGACGCGGGCAGCAATGTCGTGGAGGTGCACGTCAAGAACGTGCGCCGGAAGCTGGCGGAAGCAGGAAGCAATGATCGCATCGAGACGCTCCGTGGCACGGGATACAGGTTCAAGCGCTGAGCGGTTCCGCGCGGCGCGCCGCAAGCTCTCCTTCCTCTACCTGGCGATCATCGTCGCCATCGTGGTTCTCCTGAGCGCGTCGCTGTACGAGTTTCACACTCACGATGTGGAAAACATCGACCACCGGCGATCGGTGGCGGGGCTTCGACCAGAAGGCGGCCTCGAGGATCAGCCGGGCGTCGCCGAATACCTCGAATCGCTGGGCCGCACGATCATCCTGGCGGACATCATCACGATCGTTGTTGCCGGCGCCTTGAGCTGGCTGCTTGCCACGAGGACGCTCCGACCGATCCGGGTTGCCGTCGAGGCGGAGCAGAAGTTCTACGCCAACGCCGCCCACGACCTGCGCACGCCCCTCGCGGTCATGCGGAGCGAGGCGGAGGTCGCGCTTCGCGCCGGGGGCATGGAGAGCGACGCGCGCCAGGTGATCGAGAGCTCCCTGGAGGAGATCGCGCGGATGTCGACGATGGTGGAGCAGATGCTCGATCTTGCGCGCAGCGGCTCCCCGGGCGCGGCGGCGGCCGTGCCAATGGTGAAGATCGATCTCGCGCAGACCGCGCGCGCCCTCACAGCGAAGCTGGCGCGCCGCGCCGAATCCGCGGGCATCCGGCTGGTGACGGACGCCGACGCCGCGGCATGCATCAGCGGCAACCCCTTTGCCATCGAGCGGGCACTGTTCAATGTGCTGGAAAACGCCCTGGCCTACACCCGCGCCGGCGGCGAGGTGACGGTACGCGTCCACCGCGCGGGCGGCCACGTCACCCTGAGCGTCTCCGATACCGGTATGGGAATCGAACCGGCCGACCTTCCCCACATCACGGAGCCATTCTTCCGCGGCGATCGTGCCCGCGGCGCGCATGCCGGTGGAGCCGGCCTCGGGCTCACGATCGTGCGGACCACGATGGAAGAGCACCGCGGGTCGTTCCTCGCGGAAAGCCTGCCGGGCGCGGGTACGACGATCACGCTTCGATTCCCCGCCGCGTAGCCCCACGCGCGCGCCATATAACTTTTTATTCATCTCCCGTCACTTCATCTCCCCTTCATCTTCGTCTCCGACACTGATTGCAGAGGAGAACACAAGATGAAGCACCACAGACAGTTCAGACGGACAGCGGCGGGGATAGCCTCAGCGGCGGCACTTCTTCTGGCAGGGGCCGGCGCTGCCTCCGCGGCACCCGCGACAAAGGTCGCCTATGCGCTGAAGGACGGGACCTTCACGGGGAAAAGGGAATATGCCTTCTACGGCTACCTGAAGGTGGAGGCCGTCATCAAGAACGGATCGCTCACGGACGTGAAGATCCTCGAATATCCCAACGACAATGGAAGGTCGCACTACATCAACAGCATCGCCCTTCCCTACCTCATCCAGGAGGCGGTGGACGCGCAGAGCTACAAGGTGGACTTCATCAGCGGTGCCACGTTCACCAGTGACGCGTTCATCAAGTCCCTCCAGGCAGCCCTGAAGCCGGCCGGCATATGAAACGCACCGAGCTGATCATGGGGATGCCGATCACCGTGGCGATCCCCGATCGGGAGAGGATGGACGGGGCGGCAGAGGGGGCGCGCTACCTCACCGTCGACGATGCGATCGGCGGTGTCTTCGACTCCTTCCGCGACGTGGACGAAAGGTTCAGCCCGTACAAGCCTGCGAGTGAAACCTCCCGCATCGATCGCGGCGAACTGGCGCAGACGGATGCAAGCGCGGAGATGCGGGAAGTACTTGCACTCTCCGAGCAGACGCGCCGGGAGACCGACGGCTACTTCAATGTCCGGGCCGGCGGGCACTTCGATCCCAGCGGACTGGTCAAGGGCTGGGCGATTGCCCGCGCGGCGCGCCTGCTCGACGACGACGGCTTCATCAGCTTCTGCATCGAAGCCGGCGGCGACATCGAAATGCGCGGCGCGAATGACGAGGGGTCGCCGTGGGCGATCGGGCTTCGAAGCCCCTTCGAGCCGTCGAAGCTCGTCCACCGGCTTCACCTCACGAATCGCGGCATCGCGACCTCCGGCACCTATATCCGCGGAGCGCACATCTGGAATCCCCGGACGGGCGCCGCCGCGGACGAGATCGCCAGCATGACGGTCATCGGTCCCAACGTGTACGAGGCAGATCGTTTTGCAACCGCTGCGTTCGCCATGGGCAGGGAGGGCGTCAATTTCGTGGCGGCCATGCCGGACTTCGATGCCTACATGATCGAAAAAACAGGCACGGCGACATTCACACCCGGCTTTGCGAGGTATATCGAATCATGATGCAGATCGTCGACCGGTTCCTGAACAGATTCACAATGTACAGGCTCACCCTGTACTACCTTGCCGCTCTCCTCGGGCTCGGGCTCGTTCTCAGCACGTTCGGCATCGTGCCGGTGGATCCCGTCGGCATCCTTTCTTCGACCGCGATCCTCCTTGCCGTCTGTTTCGGCGCCAACGCTCTCTTTGCGCGGCTTTTCAGGATCCGCACCAATCCCGAATCCAGCCTCATCACGGCGCTTATCCTGGCGCTGATCCTCGCACCTGCGTCGGTTATCACGGACATCCGGCAGGCGGGAATCGTCGCGCTGGCCGGGCTCGTCGCCATCGCCTCCAAGTATCTTCTGGCCCTGCGGCGTCAGCACGCGTTTAATCCCGCTGCGATCGGCGCCCTCTTCTCCGGGCTGGTTTTTGGAGGCTTTGCAAGCTGGTGGGTGGGCAACATGGCACTCCTTCCCCTCGTGGTGGTCGGTGGCGTTCTCCTGGTGCGCAAGGTGAGCCGGATCCGGCTTGTCGGCGTCTTCCTCGGCGCATTCCTTGCATTCAATGTCGCCCTGGCCCTTGTCCAGGGGCTCACGCTCGACCTTGTCCTGCAGAGCGTGATATTCGTCTTCGGACAGACGTCGCTCCTGTTCTTCGCCGCCGTGATGTTCACCGAGCCCATGACGTCGCCGAAAAGCTTTCCGCTGCAGATCGCCTACGCCGCCATCGTCGCGTTTCTCTACCAGCCGCAGCTCACGATTCTCGGCCAGAACCTGACCCCAGAGGATGCCCTCCTGATCGGAAACCTTTTTTCCTACATCGTGAGCCCGAGCTTCAAGCTGCGCCTTTCGTTGAAGGAGTCGCGTGAGATCGGCAGCGGCATCTGGGCTTTCACATTCATGAAGCCTGCGGGCTTCACGCACAAGCTGGGGCAGTACCTGGAGTGGACGCTTCCCGTCCCTCACGGCGACAGCAGGGGGAGCCGGCGGCATTTCAGCATCGCCTCATCGCCCACGGAGCCTGACATCATGATCGCCGCGCGCTTCTCACCGCCGTTGTCCCGCTACAAGCAGCACCTTTCGCGCATGGAGCCGGGCTCGAAAATTACCGCGGGAGAGCTCGGCGGCGATTTCGTCCTGCCGAAGGATCCATCGATACCGCTGGCCTTCATCGCGGGAGGCATCGGGATCACGCCCTTCCGCAGCATGATCAAGTATCTCGTGGACACGGGAGCGCGCCGCGACATCGTGCTCCTCTATTCGAATTACCGCGAGGAGGAGATCGTGTTCAAGGACGTGCTCTGCGACGCGGAAAAGAAGGCCGGCGTGCGGGTCGTGCATACCCTCACCGACAAGGACAGGACCCGAGCGGGTTGGCAGGGCCGGACAGGTTTTATCGATGCGGCGATGATCAGGAGCGATATCCCCGATTTCGCCACGCGCCACTTCTTCGTTTCAGGGTCGCCGGGCATGGTGAATACAATGAAGAAGGTCCTCCGCAATGTCGGCGTGCCCCGCCGGCACGTGCGCAGCGACTACTTCCCCGGCTACTCGACGTGAGGCGCCGCGTGCCGCCGGCTCTATGAGGAGAAAGAAAAGGAGAGGTTTCGGGCTGGGCGGGTTTGAACCGCCGGCCTTTCGGTCCCGAACCGAACGCGCTACCAACTGCGCTACAGCCCGATGGGTTTCACGGATTTCCGTGATCTTCGAAAGGGGCGCGGTCAGCGCCCCTAGAAAAAAAAAGAGCGGGAGCGACGGGACTTGAACCCGCGGCCTCCGGCTTGACAGGCCAGCGCGATAACCAGCTTCGCCACGCCCCCGTGAGCGTGAATGTAGCCGCGGGTGTGGGTGCTGTCAAGGGGCCGCGTCCAGGCGAGCGTGTAGCATGTGGTGGAAGAGGCACCGGTGGGGGCGCCGGACGCAGAGGACGCCGTCGCCCGCCTGCGAGCGTCCAGGCCGGTACTCCCGGGTCGTTGACACGCCTACCGGGCTATGCTACTTTCTTCCAGTCGGAATCCATCACACTTCACACAGGAAAAGGCAATGTCACGAGAGATCAGGAGAGCGCGGGAAAAAAAGGGAGAGACTGTCTCCGAAACGATAGAGAAGCGCCACCAGACCCATCCGATCATGTACGTGGGCCTGGTCGTTCTGCTCGTCGTCATTGTCGTGAGCTTCGTGCTCGCGGGGCCGGGCGGAATCATGGGACGGGGGAACATCGGAAACGGCGGGAACATCGTTTTCGGTGCCTACAATGGCCAGGAGATTTCCTACGTTCAGGGCAACTACTTCTCCCAGCAGGTCCAGCAGTACGCGAGCCAGGTGCAGGGAAGCAACGCCGGCACGGGCAACACGGACAACACGGCGCAGACCTACCAGGTCTGGTACCAGGCATTCATGGGCACCGCGGAGCATTACGCCATCCTGCAGCAGGCCGATCGCGCCGGCGTGAACATATCAGAGGACGCCGTGGACAAGTCGCTCCTGAGCTACCCGGGCTATCTCGACGAGAACGGGAAGTTCAGCGAAGACAAGTTTACCGCGGCATCGGCGGCGGACAAGGCCTCGACGCGCAAGATCACGCGCGAAAATCTCCGGTCGGGGACATTCGTGAATGACCTGGCGGGCGGCATCAAGGATGGAACAAAGGAAACGGAGTTTATCAAGACCATGATGCTGCCGGAGCGCAGCTTCAACTTCGTGAGCCTCCCCTTCACTTCATTCCCGAATGAAGAGGTGCGCAAGTACGGGGAAGCGAACAAGTCCCGTTTTGTCAGGGAAAAGCTGAGCAGGATCCTCGTGAAGACTTCCGAGGCGCAGGCAACGGAAATCAGGAAGAAGATCCTCGACAAGACGAGCAGCTTCGAAGAGCTGGCCAAGACGTATTCGAAGGACAGCTACGCCGACAAGGGCGGCGACATGGGCTGGCGCTACGCGTATGACCTCGAGGCTGACTTCGACGTCAAGGCAAACGCCCAGAAGGTCCTTGCGCTGAAAACGGGGGACGTGAGCGACGTGCTCAAGGGCACCTTCGGCTGGATGATCTATCGCTGCGACACCGAGGCCACTGACGCGGATTTCACCAACGCCGCCATCCAGGCCGACGTGCGCACCTACATCACCACGTATGAGAAGGGCAAGATCGAAGACTATTTCAACGAGCGCGCTGGCCAGCTTTCACGCCGGTCCGCCGAGGTCGGTTTCAATGCCGCGGCACGGGAGATGGGGCTGAAGGTTTCGTCCACCCTGTTTTTCCCGGTCAACCTCTCCAGCGTCTTCTCCTTCGTTCCCCTGAAGGCGACGGTGGATGCGGACACGCCGGCCAACGCGGCGAACTCGGAGGACTTCTTCTACCGCGCATTCACGCTGGGCAAGGACCAGGTATCGGCTCCCGTCGTCCTGGACGACCAGGTGCTTGTGCTGCAGTTGAAGGGCGAGCAGCAGATGGCTGACAGTGCCGCTGCCATCGTGTCGAACTGGGTCCCCTACGTCGCCAACCAGTCGCTGCAGTACGACCTGTACTCGGTGATGATGACACCGGACAAGCTCACGAACAATTTCGACGCCGCTTTCAGCACGTACGTGGCGCCCTCCAGCAGGAAACAGTAGGCGGCAATGCCGGGAGAGGAACCTCTCCTCCTGCCGACGCCACACGGGCCGAATCTCCAGTGGCGGGGAATCCGATTCTATCCTTCCGAAGATCCGACAGAGTACGCGCGCCGAAAGGCGCGCGTTTTTTCGCCTTTGCAGAAGACCCTTGTCTTCGTTCCCTCCGTGGGCCTTGGCTACGGCCTGGAGAACCTCCTCCAGGCTCTGCCCGCGGATGGGGCCGTGCTCTGCATCGAGGCCTTCCAGGAGGTGATGGGCACGGCGATCTCATCGGGGCTGCCGCGCGACCCGCGGCTCACCATCGTCCGCACGGATGACCCCACGGCCGCTGCGGCGGCGCTGCGGAATCTCGGCACGGGCAGATTTCGCCGGGTGATGGAGCTTCCCCTCAGCGCGGGCTACCGGCTGGCACCCGTCGTGTACGCCGGGATCCTTCATGCGCTCGAACAGGAGCTGAAACGATACTGGCAGAACCGGCTCACTCTGATCGCCCTGGGAAGCCTGCAGGTGCGCAACCTCATCTCCAATCTGCCCCTGCTGGCACGCGCCGAGGACTTCGGCACCCTCTCCACCGATATGCCCGTGATGCTCGCCGGTGCGGGCCCTTCGCTCGACGCAACGCTCCCCACCATCGCCCGGCTGCGCGATCGTTTCGTGCTCGTCACTGTCGACACGGCCCTTCCCTGCTTCATGGCAGGTGGCATCCATCCTGACATCGTGATCGCGCTGGAGGCGCAGGCTGCCAACCTGCGGGATTTCGTCCCCGGCCTGGCACCGGAGAGTTTGCTCGCCTGCGACCTGTCCTCGTTCCCCGTCGCGGCACGCCTGGCGGTGGGCAGGTTGTGTTTCTTTTCCTCCGACTTCGCCCCATTGAGTCTTTTCGATCGGCTGGCGGAAGCGGGTCTGCGGCCAACGGCAATACCCGCCCTTGGCTCGGTGGGTGTTGCGGGCATGCACGCGGCCCTGCGGCTCACACGCGCGGAGGTCTACCTCACGGGGCTCGATTTCGCGTATTCGCAGTCAAGGACCCACGCGCGGGGCAGTCCGACGCACGTGCAGATGCTTGCCGATTCCACGCGCCTCTTTCCCGTCGGGCTTGCCTCCTATCGCGCCATGGCCGGGCGGCAACTCATCCGCGAGCCCGCGAAAGACGGACAGAGCGTTCTGACCGATGCCGTGCTGCTCTCCTACAGGGATTCACTGCGCGAACAGGCGCAGCAGTCTGGCGGACGCGTGTTCGACCACGGAGGCCTGGGACTGGACCTCGGCGTCAGGATGATCACTGCAGCGGAGCTCGAGGAGCGGCTGGGATCCGTTATCGCTCCAAAGGAGCGGCTGCGAAGAGACTCCACGCATCGATTCCCGGCGCACCGTCTTCCTTCTTTTCTCGCATCGGAACGCACGCGGCTTGAAAGATTCGTGGAACTGGCATCGGGATGCACGACGTCGGGAGCGACAGTCCCGGACGAGCTCCGCGGGCTTCTGCACGAATTGGACTACACGTGGATCCATTTCCCGGACGAGCCCGATGCGGGCTCCCTTGACCGGGGCTTTATCGCCCGGGTGAGAGTAGCTGCCGGATATTACGGCCAGAGGATGGCGCGCGCGGCGTCAATCCTCTGATGTCTTCAGCACCGCGAGGAAGGCGGACTGGGGAAGCTCGACATCCCCGACCATCTTCATGCGCTTCTTGCCCTCTTTCTGTTTCTCCAGCAGCTTGCGCTTCCGCGTGATGTCCCCGCCGTAGCACTTTGCCGTGACGTCCTTGCGGAAGGCATTCACGGTCTCCCGGGCGATGATCTGGCTCCCGATGGCGCCCTGGATCGCGATCTTGAACTGCTGGCGCGGGATCTCGTCGCGAAGCCTCTCACAGACGCGGCGCGCCGTCTGGTAGGCGTTGCCACGGAACACGAGCTGCGACAGCGCATCGACCATCTTTCCGTTGATGAGGATGTCGAGCTTGGAAAGCTGCGTTTCACGCATCCCGATGAGCTGGTAATCGAATGAGGCATAGCCGCGGCTCACGGACTTCAGCCTGTCGTAGAAGTCGAACACGACCTCGCCCAGGGGCATCTCAAAGACGAGCTCCACCCTTTTCTCGTCGAGGTAGGTCATGCTCTTCTGCGTGCCGCGCTTCTCCAGGCAGAGCGTGATGATATTGCCCAGGTACGTCGCAGGGGTGATCATCGACGCGGAAATGAACGGCTCTTCCGCCCGCGTGATCTGCGACGGATCAGGAAAATTCGAAGGGTTGTCGACCAGGATGCTCTTCCCGCCCTGCAACGTGATGCCGTACTGCACCGACGGGGCGGTAAAGACGATGGACATCTCGAACTCGCGCTCCAGCCGCTCCTGGACGATCTCCAGGTG
>PMDT01000299.1:2659-6764 GCA_003154555.1 Spirochaetaceae bacterium | reverse complement strand
GCATGGTGATGGGCAACCTCGGCTGTGTGACCCATGGCTCGACGATGGTGTATCCGGCCGAGGTCTTCGACCCGCTGTCGGTGCTGCAGACGGTCGCCGAGGAGCGCTGCACAGCGCTCTACGGCGTACCGTCGATGTTCATCGCCGAACTCGATCATCCGGACTTCGCCAAGTTCGACCTGTCGAGCCTGCGCACCGGCATCATGGCGGGCTCTCCCTGCCCCACCGAGGTGATGAAGCGCGTGATCTCCGACATGCACGCGACGGAGATCACCATCGCGTACGGCCTCACCGAGGGCTCCCCCGTGATGACGCAGACCTCCACGGACGACCCGGTCGAGCTGCGCGTCTCCACCGTCGGCCAGCGCCTGCCGGGCATCGAGGTGCGGATCGTGAGCCCGGAAGGCAATACGGAGGTGCCGCCGGGCACACAGGGCGAGGTTGTGTGCCGCGGCTACAACGTCATGAAGGNNAAGGACATGATCATCCGGGGCGGGGAGAACGTGTACCCCCGGGAGATCGAGGAGTTCCTTCTCACGATGAATGGGGTGAAGGACGTGCAGGTGGCGGGTATTGCGAGCCCCCGGTACGGCGAGGAAGTCGGGGCGTTCATCATCTGCGCGGACGGCGCCTGCCTGTCGGAAGAAGATGTGCGCGACTTCTGCCGCGGAAAGATTTCGCGCTTCAAGGTCCCGCGCCACGTCTTCTTCGTGGACACATTCCCCATGACGGCGAGCGGCAAGATCCAGAAATACAAGCTGCGCGAGCTGGGGCCGGCGCTCCTTGCGGAGCGCGGCACGCAGGTGGTATAGAGCCTGCCGCGCCTGAGCGCGCACGCCCTTCAGAACTTGAAGACACCCAGGAGCGCCGTCGTCATCCACGGCACATAGGTGATGATGAGCACCGCCAGGAGCATGACGAGCTGGAAGGGGAGCACGTCGCGGTAGATGCGCACGAGCGGCTTTTCGAACCTGTAGGAAGCAAGGAAGAGATTCAGGCCCAGGGGCGGGGTGACATAGCCCAGCTCCAGGTTGGCGAGAAAGATGATGCCCAGGTGCACGGGATTGATGCCGTAGGCTGCTCCGAGCGGCGTAATGAGCGGCACGACGATCGTGATGGCAGAAAAAATGTCGATGAAGAATCCCTTGACGATCAGGACGAGATTGAGGAGCAGCAGGAAAACGTACGGGGACTGCACGTGCGTGCGCATCCAGTCCGCCAGGTGCATCGGGATCTGTGCGTCCACGATGTAATAGGCGAACCCGCTCGCCGTGGCGAGGATCATGAGGATACCCCCGAGTATCACCACGCTTTTCAGGAGCACGGCGGGAAGCTGGCGGATCGATAAGTCGCGGTGGACGACCACTTCCAGCACAAATGCGTAGATCACCGCGACCGCGCCCGTCTCGACGAGCGTCGTGATCCCCTTCAGGAAGAGCACGAGGATGACGACGGGCAGGAGGATCTCCCCAAGGGCACGAACGAGGGCAGGGAGAGCCTCGCGCGGCGTGAAGGGGATGCGCGGCACCTTGTCCTTGCGCGCCCGCCAGACGCCCAGCACCGCGATGCTCGCCACGAGGAAGACGCCGGGGAGGATGCCGCCGACGAACATCTGTTTGATGTTCGTGAGCGACACGACGCCGTAGAGGATGACCGGCAGGCTGGGGGGGAAGAGCAGCCCGATGCTTCCCGAGGCGGTGAGGAGACCGCGGCCGAATCGCTCGTCGTAGCCGCTTCCCTTGAGGATGAAGAGCAGCAGCGTGCCCACCGCGATGATCGTCACGCCCGAAGCGCCCGTGAATGTCGTGAGGAACGCGCAGATCAGGATGCTCATGAGCGCCAGTCCTCCGGGCAGCCAGCCGAAAAGGGCGCGGAAGAGATTCACGAGGCGTTGGCCGGACCTGCTTTCAGAGATGATATAGCCGGCCAGCGTGAAGAGCGGGATCGACGGAATGACGTCGCCGGTGAGCATCGTGTAGGCCTGGTTCGCCGCGGTCTCCATCGCGCCGCCCGTGTGGAGGAAGAACAGGAGCGCCAGCCCCCCGACGAGGACGAAGATCGGACCGCCGAGGAAAACGCAGGCGACGAGCAGAAAGATGAGGGGAAGGTGCGCCGCGGAAAGGATCGGGGCGATTGCGTGGGACACCGCCGGGCCCGCCGTGGAGAACCAGCTTCCGGCGGGGAACGGGACGATCGCGAGGATTGCCGACACCAGGGGGTCCCACGCCAGAAGGATCCCCAGCGGCAGGCCCAGCAGCACGAGCAGGTGCCGGCCGCGGCCCTTCTCCGGGGTGCGGATGAACCGAAGGGCCATGACGGCGAAACCGATGGGCATGACGCAGGTGGCCACCGTGATCGGCAGCACGCCGACGGTGTCCGTCGGTCCGAAACCCGAAAGGATGAAGGAGAGAGAGGCGATGGCGGCCGCCGTGCACACGGCCGAGGCGATCAGCGACGTGCCGGTGATCACCATGCGGCGCGCCGACGGCGGCATCCTGTCCAGGCCGATGGTGAGGGAGAGGTGGCTTTTCTCCCGCGTGGTGATCAGCGCGCCGGCAAATGCGATCCAGAGCACGAGGTGCCGCACGTATTCGGTCGACGCCCGTATTTCGGGGACGCCGATCAGGCGCGTGACGATGCCTGCGCCAAGGATCAGGGTCATCACGACGAGCAGGATCGGCGTGAAGGCATTCTCCACCCCGCGCACGACCTTCATCAGACGCTGACCCGCCATGACCCGAAAGTACTCGGGGCGGGGNNAGGTAATTCGTCTCCTCATCTGCATGCGGGCCCCAGACCTCGCGGAGGATCTGCCGGTGGGTGAGGATGCGCCCCGCGTGCTGCACGAACATGCGCAGGAGGCTGTATTCCGTGGGCGTGAGCTTCACCGGTTTTCCCTCCACGGTCACGGAGCGGTCCAGGAGATTCACCGACAGGCCGCCCGACGTGAAAAGCTGTTGTGCTTCCTCCGGCGCATGGTGCCGGATGGCGACCTTCATGCGCGCGATCAGCTCGCCGGTATTGAATGGCTTTACCACGTAGTCGTCGGCGCTGGCGTCCAGCAGGCGCACGATGTCCTCTTCGGCGTTGCGCACGGAGAGGATGATGACCGGCACCGTGGTCCACGAACGCAGCTCGGCAAGAACCTCTGCCCCGTCGCGGTCGGGAAGGCCGAGGTCCAGCAGCACGATGTCGGGCTTTTTGCCCAGCACCATCCGCACGCCTTCCGCACCGGTCGCCGCGTCGTGCACCGTGTAACCCTGCTTCTCCAGCGCGACGCGCAGGAGGCGTCGGATCTGCGGCTCGTCGTCGATGACAAGGACGCCTGTCACGCCGGTGGTTCCGCCGCGGGCACGAGCGAATCCGGCAGCACGATCCTTATGGAGAGCCCGCCCTTGCGGTTGATGAAGGCGGAGATGGTCCCCCCGTGCGCCTCCACGATGCCTTTGCAGATCGACAGCCCGAGCCCCACGCCCCCGGTCGCCGCATCCCTGCCGCGGAAGAATCGCTCGAAGATGTGGGGAAGCTCCTCCGGGCGCACCCCCGGTCCGGCGTCGGCGATCGTCATGCCGATGCCGTTGTCGACGCGTTCGACGCTCAGCTCCACCGGCGTTCCGGCCGGCGTATGCCGCGCCGCATTCGTGAGGATGTTCGTGAGCACCTGCACCATGAGGGTGAAATCTATCGACACGGCCGGAAGGTCGCCGTCCATGCGGATGGAAAGAGGGTCGTCCCTGCTCTGGCGGCGGAGCGCGTCGCCCACCACGGACACCAGGTCGATGACGTCCGTCTCCGATTTCTTGAGACGGAGCATGCCGGATTCCAGCCTGCTCATGCTGAGGAGGTTCTCCACGATGGCGTTCAGCCGATCGGCCGCGGTGAGCGTCTCCGCGAGCAGGGCGCCGCGCGTGTCGGCATCCGCGCCCGACAGCGGGTCCATGAGCGCCGTGATCGATCCCTTGATCGTGGTAAGCGGCGTGCGCAGCTCGTGGGAGACGGTGTTCAGGAGCACGCGGCCCAGCCGCTCGGATTCGCGCGCCATCAGGTTTTTCCTGTTTTCTTCCGCGAGCAGCTCGCGCTCCAGGGACAGGGAAAGCGACCTGCC
>PMDT01000299.1:0-2589 GCA_003154555.1 Spirochaetaceae bacterium | reverse complement strand
GCCGCGGCGAACTCCTTTTCGTCGATGTCGACGTTGTCATGCGAGCGGGGCGTCCGCGCGATGCTTCCCGTCTCATCCCGCAGGAGAATGATCGCCTCCCCCTCCAGGTAGCGGGAAACATGCTCCAGCCCCGCGCGGACGATCTCATCGAGGCTCGTGCACTGCGACAGCGCCTGGGAAAAGCCCACGAGCAGCGTCATTTTGCGCGCGCGTACGTCGAGCATGGTCTGGTTGGAGCGCAGCCGGGACATGAGGACTGCAAGGGCAGCGGCGGTGACGAAGTAGAGGAAAAACATCAGGATGTCTTCCAGCTTCGTGATAATGAATGTGAAACGCGGCGGCAGGAAAAAGAAATCCCACAGAACGGCGGAGAGGACCGCGGCCACAAGCACGGCGAGCCGGGTGGAGAAAAAGGCGAGGCTGATGACTGCCAGCAGGTAGAGGATGGAGACCGACCGGTAGCCGACCACCGGCAGGGCAAGGAGATTGATGCCCGTCGCCGCCGCAATGATCAGTGCCATCTTCACGAACGATGCCCGTTCGGGGCGGAGATAGGAGGAGAGCCTGATGCGCGGCCTGCCCAGCGTTGCGCCCTTTTCCTGCACGACGGCCACGTCGATATCGCCACTCATCTTCATGACGCGCTCGGCGATGGTGCGGCGGCGGAAACGTGCGGATGTGAAACCTGATTTGCCGACGACGATCTCCGTGACGAGGTTCTGGCGGGCGTAGCGGATCACCGCCAGCGCTACGTCGTCCGACGGGAGCGTCACCACTGCCGCGCCGAGCTGCCGGGCAAGGTCCATATTTCGCCGAAGCGACTCCTGCGCCGCTTCGCCCATCGGCGTGCCCGTTTCGATGTATAGCGCCGTCCATTCTCCTTTGAGGTTAAAGGCTCTCTGCCGGGTCCATCGGATGAGGTGCGCCGAGTTGGGGCTCGGGCTCACGGCCACCAGGAGCCTTTCCCCTGCCGTCAGAGTTGCCGTGCGGGAATGGCCTTCCGCGTACGAGGCGAGCTGATGCGTGACCAGGAGCGCAGTGTGGCGGAGCGCCATCTCGCGCAGCGCGGTGAGTGTGGGCTTGCGGAAGAAGTTCTCCGCGGCAGCCTGCGCCCTGTCGCCAAGGTACACCTTGCCTTCCGCCAGGCGTTGAAGGAGCTCTTCGGGTGAAACATCGATGAGCACGACCTGCTCGGCGATGTCGAATATGGAGTCAGGGATGCGCTCTGTCACGGTGATGCCGGTGATCTCCTCCACCGTGTCGGCAAAGCCCTCCAGGTGCTGGACGTTCACCGTTGTAAAGACGTCGATGCCGGCCTCGATGAGCTCCAGGACGTCCTGGTAGCGTTTCCTGTTTCGCGCGCCCGGGGCATTGGTGTGCGCGAGCTCGTCCACGAGGCAGAGCCCGGGTTTTCGGGCTTTCACCGCGTCGACGTCCATCTCCTGCAGGGTCCTGCCGCGGTAGTCCAGGCTCATGCGCGGCACCACCTCGAGGCCGGCGGCAAGCTCGTCCGTTTCCCGCCTCTGGTGGCTCTCGAGATAACCGATGACCACGTCGATGCCTTCGACGCGCTGCCGCTCCGCCTCCCTGAGCATGGAGAAGGTCTTCCCGACCCCCGCCGCCATGCCGAAGAAGATCTTGAGCTTCCCCTTGCCTGCCTGCTCGCGTTCCGCGACGCGCAGGAGCGCGTCCGGATCGGCGCGTCGTTCTTCTTCCATGGCGGATCGCCTTTCCGAATGCGGGATTATAAGACAACGCGCGCCTGCCGCCAACAGGGGCAGACGCGCGCTTTTGCCATCGGGTGGCTTTGGTCGCTTTACGGGGTCGCGACGGGGAATACCGCGTCCACGGCGAGGTTGAGCGACAGCACATTCACGCGCGGTTCGCCGAGGAAGCCGAGCTGCGGCTGCTTCTCGTGCGTCCGCACCATGTCGAGAAGCTGTGCGGCCTGCGCCGCGGAGAGATGGCGCGCGGCGGCCACGACGGGCGCCTGGAGCTCGGCCGCCCGTGGGCTGATGTCGGGGTCGACACCGCTTCCCGACGAGTAGAGCATCTCGATGGGGGCCTCGGCCGAGCCCGTGGACTTCTGCCAGTCGGCCTTGCGCTGGTCGAAGTCCTTTTTCAATTGTGCACTGGTATATCCCTGGTTGCTCGCGCCGGAGCTCGAGGGATCATAGCTCGTGGAGGACGGCCTCTCGTGGAAATAGCGGTCCGCGCTGAATGCCTGTGCCATGAGACTGGATCCCTGGAGCTTTCCATTCGAGCTCACGAGGCTCCCCTGCGCCTGGTGGGGGAAGAAGAGCGCCCCGACGCCGGTCATGAAGAGGGGATAGATCCCTCCAACCAGGATGGTCCAGAAGACGAACACGATGATTGCCGTGCGAATTGGTTTCATTTCAATCCTCCTTCAGGCAAGCCCGATCACGTGGACGAGCAGGTCGATGGCCTTGATGCCNNGGCGCTCTGCGGCGAGGCGAGCTGCATGACATTGAGCGCCGAAAGCGGTCCGACGCCGCCCGCCGCGGCGTACAGGCCGAGGAACATGGCGGGGAGGATAGCAAAGAACTTCGCCACGTCGTTTGCGATGCT
>PMDT01000107.1 GCA_003154555.1 Spirochaetaceae bacterium | reverse complement strand
AAGGACTACCACCGCATGTATTTCGGCCAGATCGTCGCCATCACGGGCACGCCCCGATGGCAGGGAGAGACCGGATGACGTCCGTGCTTCCCCTTCGGAACCCGCGGCCCGATGCGCGGCACTTTCTCGACGTCGTGATGGGCCGCACCGTCGGCGTGCCCCCCCTTGTCGAATATCTCGTCGACGACGTGGTGATGAAGCCGATCGTGGAGAACCTGCTCGGCCGCACCTGGCTGCCCGCGGGCTCCACGGGCACGAGTCACGAGGTGCGCCGGTCGGCGCCCGCGCGCGAGGCGCAAAAAGCGTACCTCGACACGTTCATCGAGTTCTGGCTGCGGATGGGGTACGACTTCGTGCGATTCGAGCAGGACCTTGGATTCCCCGAGGCCCGGCTGGAGTTTCCCGACACGGCGCCGGGCTCCTCCAAGCAGCGGGCGTGGGCGGACCAGCATACCGCCTCCATCAGGACCTGGGACGACTTTGAACGCTACCCGTGGCCCACGGTGGAGGATTTCGATTTCTTCCCGTTTGAATACTTAAGCGCGCACCTGCCGGAAGGCATGGGCATGATCACCTGTCACGGGGGCGGCGTCTACGAGCACCTGTCATGGATCATGTCCTACGAAGGTTTGTGCCTTGCGCTTTTCGACGCCCCGGATCTCGTCACGGCAGTGGCGGACCGGATCGGTGGGCTGCTCGTGCAGTTCTACCGTCACCTCCTCGACCTGCCCGGCGTCGTGGCGATCTTCCAGGGCGACGACATGGGATTCAAGACCGGCACGCTGCTCGCTCCCGACATGCTGCGAACGTACTGCCTCCCGTGGCAGAAGAAGCTCGCCGCCATGACCCACGATTCGGGTCGCCCCTATTTCCTGCACTCATGTGGAAATCTCCTTCAGATCATGGACGACCTGATCGACGACGTGAAGATCGACGGCAAGCATTCTTACGAAAACGCGATCATGCCCGTCCAGGACTTCCAGAAGAGATTCGGCGGCCGCATCGCGACCCTCGGCGGTCTCGATATCAACATCCTCACGCGCGCAACGCCCGCAGAGGTGCGGGCGGAGACGGGCAGGCTCATGGAAATATGCGGTCCCCGGGGCAGGTACGCCGTGGGATCGGGCAACTCCATTCCCAGCTATATCCCCGTTCCAAACTACCTGGCGATGGTGGAAGAGGCAGTGACCCGGCGGGGGCTCTCGTGACCTCGAAGGAGCGTGTGCACGCAGCGCTCCGCCGCGAACCGGTGGACCGGGTGCCGGTCTTCATGTGGTATCACCCCCAGACGGCGCGCCGACTGGCAGCGCTCCTGGAAATCCCCGCATCCAAGGTCGGGGCGGCGATGGGTGACGATGTCCGCATGACGTGGGTCAACAACAACTACGCAATGGAAGGGATCGTGCATGAGCGCGATGGTGAAAGCCACGTCGATGACTGGGGCATCCGCTGGCAGAAGGAAGGGGCATTCAACCAGCCGGTCGGGTTCCCGCTGGCCGATGCGACGCGTGAAGAGATGCTCCGCTACGCCTTCCCCATGGAAAAAATCGATTTCCTGCTGAGCCTGATGCGTCCCGTGCTGGAAGAAGCCGGGAGCTTCTTCATCGGGTGTGACGTCTCCCCCTGCGCCTTCGAGATGTACTGGCGGCTGCGCGGGCTGGAGAATGCGATGCTCGACATCGCCTCGGACCGGGAGCTTGCCGCGGCGATGTTCGCAAAATGTGCGCAGTTCTCCCTGGCACTTTCCCGCCGGGCGTGCGGGGAGATGCCGCTGGACTGGCTGTGGTGCGGCGACGACGTCGCCGGGCAGTCTTCCATGATCATGAGCCCGGATGTCTGGCGGGAGACGATCAAGCCGTGCCTGGCGGAGATATTCGCCGAAGGAAAAACGCACGGCATGTGGGTGGCCCACCATTGCTGCGGCGCCCTGCGGCCAATCATCCCCGACCTCATTGAGATCGGGCTCGATGTTCTCAATCCCGTGCAGGCCGGATGTCCCGGCATGGATGCCCTTGAGCTGAAGCGGGAGTTTGGCGCGATGCTTGCGTTCATGGGAGGAGTGGACACCCAGAACCTCCTGCCATTCGCCACGGCAATGGAGGTGCGCGCGTCGACCGAGCGGCTCCTGGCGGGCATGACGGCTCCCGTGGGCGGCCGGGGCCCCGGCGGATACATCCTCGCCGGTTCCCACACAATACCGCCGGAAACGCCGGATGCGAACATCTTTGCCCTTTACGCCGCGGCCGGCATCACCCGGGAAGAGATTTTCGACCGCGCATCCCAGATCAGGGCGCGGTGCGCCTAGTTCGCGCTGTCCAGATTCTGCCTGAGGAAGTCCCGGTCCTTGACCAGCTCGGGGTAGGCATAGAAGAATCGTATCTTCTTCGACCGTTCCGTCGCCGCGATGGGCTTTGTCTGGAGCACGAAAGAGGCGAATGACTCGGCAAAGTCCTCGGATGGATCGGTGGCCGCGTATTCCGTGACAAAAGCCTGCGCGTGCGCGCCGTACAGCGCCGCGGCCTGCTCCTGGTCTCCGTCCTTGTCCGTCCAGCCGGGGTACCTGTCCTTCCAGAAGTCCTGGTAGAACGCGTTGAGATAGGCGGATTTCCTGAATGTGCCATCTGAATCGGAATAGGTTCCCCGGCTGTCGTCATCCGTAAACTGGTCGCTCTTGAGCGACAGGATGTGCCCCAGCTCGTGGGCGATCACCTCGTCGAACACCGCTTCATCGTCCGCGTTCCGTTCGACGACAGCGCTCTCCGCCTCGCCCCAGTCGAAGCTGAGCGTCCAGCGGGAGCCGTCGTCGTTCGGCGTGGCTGTTCCGTCCACGGCGTCCTCCGCGCTTGTCTGGGCGGCAAAGAGCTCCAGCCGGGAGACCAGTGGCCTGCAGTCGGGCGGAATCGCGGCCCAGATGTACGACTCTGCCATGTCGTAAAGCTTCTTTTTGCTCGCCGCGACGCTCACGCCGGGATCCGGGCGGACGCTCCCTTTCACGGTCGTGTACGCGGCGACGACCTGCTGTCCCGCGTCTGCGCTGTCATCGGCCCAGGCCGCAGGAGTGCCTGCGGCGATCGCGATGAGAATCACCAGCACGGCGACGATTCCGGGGCAGCGTCCCCTCATGCGCTCTTCCGCGCGCGCCGTGGTATGAGACCTGAGGTGTCCAGGATGTGCTCGGCGTAGCCAGGGTGCCGCGCGAGCATGCGCTTGTCCATGAGAGGCACGCTGATGCCGGCGAACAGCGCTGTCACCGCGGCGGGCCCCGCGATGGTCCACCAGGACGACGGATGCGCGGCGATCCCGAAAAGCCAGATGCCCCACCAGAAGAGCACCTCTCCGAAATAGTTGGGATGGCGGGAAAGAGCCCAGAGCCCGGTTGAAAGGATGTCGCTCGGCGACCTCGGCGAGGTCAGGAAACGCCTGAGCTGCTGGTCTGCCGCCGCCTCGATGAGAATCGCAGCGGCGGTGACGATGACGGCGGCCGCGTCGAGCAGGCCGATGTGTCGGCCTGTCGTGCTGAAAGCATACGCCATTGGCACGCAGGCGACGAAGACGATCACGGTCGGCATCAGGTGAAACCCGAGGAAGCTCATGGGCCAGTACCCGGCGCCGAGTCGCCGGTAGTCGGCGTAGCGCCAGTCCTCATCAGAAAGCCCCCGCCAGCGCCGCAGCCAGTTCGCCGTGAGCCGCGCTGCCCAGAGCAGCACGAGCACGAGCAGGGCGGCCTGGCGGACGGACAACCCGCCGCCGCCGAGGCGCAGGAGCCACACGGGGGCGAGCACGGCGGGAGCGACGCTCCAATAGGGGTCATACACGCTGGAGTTGTCCAGGCCGAGGCTGAACGCGAAGATGACAATCGTCGCCGCGAGGTCCGCGGCGGCGGCTGACCAGACGGGAGAGGAGCCGGACAGGAGGCGCGTGACGCCTGTCGCAGCGATCCCCGCGACGGCGTATGCCACGAGACAGAGCAGGAGGGACTGCGGCCGTCCGCGCCGGACGCTTTTCATTCCTTTCGCTCCCATGGAATCTCCCTGTTGCGCCGCGCCGAGGGCCGCAGCGAGGTTGCGCCTGTCCCGGCTGCCCATGGCGCCGGCTGGCAGTGGGGGCAGAAGAAAGAGTCGTACCCCCGCACGCCCGCGCGTCGTATCTTTGTGCCGCACACGGGACAGGGCTCGTCCTTTCTGTTTCGCACTTTGACGTGATCGCGCATTTTCACCTCGATGGGTTGGCCTGCCTCGCGGACCATGTGGATTGCCCACGTCATGACGCCGCGGATGCTGTCGTACAGCCTGCCACGCTGCTCATCCGAAAGACTCGCGCACGAGGTTTTCGGGTGGATGCCCGCGGCAAAGAGTATCTCATCCGCGTACGCGTTTCCGATCGCGCTCAACGCCGTCTGATCCATCAGGAAGACCCGCACCTGGTGGCGCCGGCCCTTGATGATCGCGTCGAATCGGTCCCGGGTGAAATCAGGGGAAAGTATTCCGACGCCCTGGTCGAGGTAGCCCGGGATGGCCGCAAGGCTGCCGTTGCCGGTGAGGTAGACCTTTCCCATGCGCTTGTCATCGCCGTAGCGCAGCCATTCCCCGTTGTCCAGGTGCAGCGCAAAGCACATGTGTGCGACCGGCTTTTCCCCGGCTGCCGCGATCTGCAACCGGCCGGCGAGCATGCAGTGGATGATGAGCCGGCCATCAGGTGCGAGTGAAAAATCCAGGAAAGGGCCATGTCGCCGGAGATCCGCGATGGTGCGCCCCGTGAGCGCCCGGGCGAAACCACCGGCATCCGGCAGGAGCATACGCGTGACGATCGGTTCCTTCAGCACCACCTCGTCGATGCGGCGTCCCCGTATCCGGGGGCCGAGGACGGAGACGATGTATTCGAGGTCGGGCAGCTCCGGCACGGCATCAATGGAGCCCTACAGCTGCCGCTTGTCAACCACGCGCCGCGCCTTGCCCTCCGCGATCCGGGCGATTCCCTTGGGCTCCACGAGCGTCACCTTCGCCGTAATGCCCGTGGCCGTCTCAAGATCGCTCACGAGCCGGGCACGGATCTTCTCGAGACTTTTCATCTCGTCCAGTCCGGGCATGGCGCCGGAGATCTCCACGCGGACCTCCATGGTGTCGATGCCCTTGACCCGGTCCACGACGATCTCGTAGTGCGGCTCCAGGCCCTTGAAGTCGAGGACGATCTGCTCGATCTGGGAAGGGAAAACCTTCACGGCGCCGAGGTTGATCATGTCGTCGATCCTGCCCTGTACGCGTGACATGCGCGCCAGGGTCCGGCCGCAGGGGCAGGGCTCGTCGGTCACGGAGCCGATGTCGCCGGTGCGGTAGCGCAGGAGGGGAAAACCCTCCTTGGTGATCGTTGTGAGCACGATCTCCCCCTCGGCGCCCCGGGGAAGTGGCTGCAGCGTGGAGGGGTCGATCACCTCCACGATGAAGCAGTCCTCGTTCACGTGAAGTCCCTCGCGGCGCTCGCACTCGAAGGACACCCCCGGGCCGAGCACCTCCGTGAGGCCGTAGTTGTCCAGCGCGGTGATGCCCAGGGATTCCTCCAGGCGTCGGCGGAGCTCTTCACTCCAGGGCTCGGCCCCGAAGTACCCCACGCGGAGAAAGAGCTCGTCGCGCCGCACGCCCATCTCCGTCGCGGCCGCGGCAATGGCGAGGGCATAGCTCGGGGTGCAGGCAAGGGCGGTCGTCTTGAAGTCCCGCATGATGCGCACCTGCTTCTCCAAACCTCCCGTGGAGGCGGGTATCACGCATGCCCCGATGCGCTCCGCCCCGGCGTGCAGGCCGAAGCTTCCGCTGAAGAGGCCATAGGTGAAGGCCACCTGCATGACGTCGTGCTCGGTCATGCCGCCCGCCGCGAGGACGCGTGCGACGCATTCCGACCAGGTCTTCAGGTCATTGCGCGTGTAGCCGACGACGACCGCCGTGCCGGTCGTGCCGGAGGTGGACTGGATGCGCACGATGTCGCGCAGGGGCACGGCGAACATGTCGTAGGGGTAGCTGCGGCGGAGATCGTCCTTTGTCGTGAAGGGAAGACGGGGGAGATCCGACAGCCCGCGCACGTCCTCGCCGCTGACGCCGGCGGTGGCAAGGGAGACGCGATAGAAGGCGACATTGCGCGTCACGCGATTGACGGTTGCCTGCAGCCGTTCGAGCTGCACCTGGGAGAGTGAGTCCCGGTCCATGGATTCGTATTTCGGGTTCCAGATCATGGCTCCTCCTCCCTATTCGTTGATCCGCCGATATTCCTTGCCCAGGTAGGCGCGGCGCACATCATGATTGTCCGACAGCTCCGAAGCACTTCCCTCCGTCATGATGCGACCCGTCTCCATGACGTAGCCCCTGTCGGCGATGGAGAGGGCCGCGCGCGCATTCTGCTCCACGAGGAGTATCGTCGTGCCCCGGCCGCGCAGCTCCGCGATCACGTCGAATATCTCCCGCACGATGAGCGGAGCGAGTCCGATGGACGGCTCGTCGAGCATCAGGATGCGCGGCTTTGCCATGAGCGCGCGGCCCAGGGCGAGCATCTGCTGCTCCCCGCCGGAGAGCGTGCCCGCTTCCTGCGATTTTCTCCTTGCGAGGATGGGGAAAAGTGCGCAGATTTCCTGCACGTCCTTTTCCACGGAAGCCCTGCCGTGCCGTCGCCAGCGCAGGTAGCCGCCGAGCTGGAGATTCTCCCGCACCGTCATGTCGGGGAAGATCTGGCGCCCNNGCACCGTCCCCGACGAAGGACGCACGACACCCGCGATCGCATTCAGAAGCGTGCTCTTGCCCGCGCCATTAGCCCCGACGATGGTGACGATCTCCCCTTCGTCGACGTGCAGGGAGACGCCGTGGAGGACCTCAACGTTGCCGTAGCCCGCGTGCAGGCTCCTGAGCCTAAGCATCGTCAGCCCCGAGATACACCTGGATCACCTCGGGATTCGCCTGGATCTCCCGGGGGGTGCCCTCCGCGATCGTCTGTCCGAAGCTCAGCACCAGCACTTCGTCGGAAATACCCATGACGAGCGACATGTCGTGATCCACGACGAGCACGGTGATGCCGCGGGCACGCAGGGAGCCTATCAGCACGGCCATCTCCTCGGTTTCCCGGGGATTCAGACCGCAGGCAGGCTCATCCAGCAGAAGCAGCCGTGGACCGGAAGCGAGGGCACGTGCGAGCTCCACGACGCGCTGCCGGCCGAAGGGCAGGTCCTGCGCGTCCCGGCGCGCGAGGTCCGCGATCCCGAGACTGGAAAGCACATCCAGGCAGGAGACGCGGACGCGCGCCTCTTCACGCCGGGTGACGGCAGGGCCGGCCATGCCCGCAAGGAAGCCGTGGCGGCTGCGGCCGTGCATCCCGACCATGACGTTTTCGAGCACCGTCATCCGCGGGAAAAGACGCGTCGCCTGGAATGTGCGGGAAATGCCGTGCGCTGCAATGCGGTGGGGTGGCAGGCCCGTGGTCGGGATGCCATCGAAAAAAATGCTGCCCCCGACCGGAGAAAGCGCACCCGCCACGAGGTTGAAAAGCGTCGTCTTTCCCGCGCCATTGGGTCCAATGATCGCCTTCACCGTCTGCGGTTGGCAGACGAAGCTCACGCCGTCGATCACGTGCAGCCCGCCGAACCAGTGGTGGAGCCCGCGGACTTCCAGAAGTGGTGCGCTCACCGCGGCCTCCCTGCGCGACGTGGCCCTCCGCG
Source organism: Spirochaetaceae bacterium (assembly GCA_003154555.1). Taxonomy (GTDB): domain Bacteria; phylum Spirochaetota; class Spirochaetia; order SZUA-6; family Fen-1364; genus Fen-1364. Next base: position 3,252 of record PMDT01000107.1, on the reverse strand, counting down.
GCGCAGACCGGGCAAAAGACCGAAGAGACCGTTCGGCGCAAAGAGCATGATCGCGACGAGCAAGGCACCGAAGACCGCGTCATCGAAAAGCCCGAATGCGCCGCGCAGCGAGAGGAACGTGAGCAGCGCGGAGACGGCTACGGTTCCCCACGGGCTTCCCATGCCGCCGGCGGCAACCAGGGCGACGTAGCGCACCGATTTCATGACCCCCGCTTCACTCGGACCGATGCCGCCATTGTAGTGGGCGAGGAATGCGCCGCCCACCGACGCATACACGGCGCTCGTCACGAACACGGCCAGCTTGTAGCGGCTGACATTCACGCCCATTGCCGCCGCAGCTTCCTCATTGCCGTTGATGGCGCGCAGGGCGCGGCCGACGCGGGAGCCCACCAGGTTGATTGCAAGGAAAAGCCCGATCGTGACGAGGGTCCAGGCGATGTAGTAGTTCTGCACGCGCAGCGTGCGCTTGCCGGAAATCACGAGTCCCGCGAAGAGCCGGATTGCCGGAATGTCCGAAATGCCGTCCGCCTGGCCGAAGAGGCTCGTGCCGAGGATGACGCGCGAGACGATGAAGCCGAAAGCAAGGGTCGCCATGGCAAGATAGTGGCCCCGAAGACGCAGCACGGGCATGCCGATCACCAGCGCGACGAGCGCCGTGAGCACGACGGCCGTGGGGATTGACAGCCACGGCGCAAAGCGAAGGAGCCCGGCGCCGGCCGTCGACAGCACGGCTGTCGTGTAGGCGCCGATGGCGAAAAATCCCGCGTGCCCCAGCGACACCTGGCCCGCGTATCCCATGAGGAGGCAGAGACCGAGGGTCACCAGCGTGTAATATGCGGACATGGTGAGCTGGGTGAGAAAGTAGTCGAGCTTCGTCGCGGAAAGAAGGATCTGGACGATCACGACGACCGCCGCGAGCAGGATGACGGGAAGGTAGCGTCGAAGGAGGCTCATCGCCGCCCTATGCCCGGCGCGTGCCCAGGAGCGACGCCGGCCTTCCGCCGAACAGACCCTCGGGCCTGAAGAAAAGGATGGCGAGCATGATGGCAAGGGACACGACGTCCTTGTACGCGAGCGGCAGGATGCTGATGCTTGCCGACTCCAGCACCCCGATCAGAAGCCCCGCTGCCACGGCAGCCGTCACGTTCCCCAGGCCGCCGAGGACGGCGCAGGTGAACCCCTTGATGGCGAGCGACGTTCCCATGTCGTACTGCGTCTGGGTGAGCGGCGAGATGACGCACCCGGCAAGAGCCCCCATTGCCGCCGCGATGAAAAACGAAAGCGTGACGAGCAGGGAGGTGCGGATGCCGCACAGGCGCGCGGCGTTTGCGTTGGAGGCGCACGCGCGCATCGCCCGGCCGGTGAGAGTGGAGCGGAAGAAGAGGCTGAGTGCCGCAACCATGAGGCCGCAGACGCCGAGCACCCAGAGCACCTGGGGAGAAATGCGCGCCCCCAGCACGGCCAGTGAGGACGTCTCGTCGCCGGTCCAGAAGGGAAGCGCCCGCACTTTCTCATTCCAGACGTGGAGCGCCGCCTCGCGGATGAGAATGGAGAGGCCGATGGTGATGATGATCATGCGGAGCACACTTGGAGAACGAAGCCACGAGATGAACACGAGCTGGAGGAGGACGCCGATGAGCCCGGTGATCACCACGGCCGCGGCGACTGCCGCGGCAAGGGGAAGGACGTGGGCGAGCGACACCGAGATCATGCCGCCGAGCATGAGGAACTCCCCCTGGGCGAAATTGATGATGCCCGTGGAGTTATAGATGATGGTGAAGCCGATGCCGACGATGGCATAGATGCTTCCCGTGGTCACGCCCGAGAAAAGGTACTGGAGGAGCTGTGCCCCCATTGCAGGAGCCTATTTCCCGAGCGGCGCGAACCGGCCGTCCTTCACGGTGAGCATCTCCATCGCGTCCGGCGTGAGCCCGTTGTGGTCCGTCGGGGAGAAGGTGAAGACGCCCGAGATGCCGATGAAGCCCTTCACACCTTCGATGTAATCGCGAACCTTCGCGCGATCGGTCCCCACCTTTGCGACTGCCGCGGCAATGATCGAGTAGCTGTCCCACGCGTGCCCGCCGAAAGTGCTGGGCTCCTCGCCGAATTTCGCCATGTAGGCGGAGCGGTAGCCGACGAGCGCCTTCTTCTGAGGGTTGTCCGCGGGGAGCGCGTCGGCAACGAGGATCCGGCCGCAGGGGAATATCGTTCCCTCCGCCGCTTTTCCCGCGGCTTCGACGTACGCGATGTTGCCGAATCCATGGCTCTGGAATATGGGAACGTCGAAGCCGAGCTGCTTCATGTTCTTCAGCACGATCGACTGGGCTGGCTCGGTTGACCAGTTCACCATCGCCTGGACATTCTGGGCCTTGATCTTCGTGAGGACGCTTGTGAGATCGGTGGAGTCCTTGTCGTAGTCCTCCGCGATGACGATCTGGATACCGGCGCCCGGGGCGTACTTCGCAAGCTGCCCCTTGCCGCCCTGGCCGAATCCCGAGTTGCTGCACATCACTCCGATTCGCGTGATGCCCATCTTCTTCATGGTGCTGAAGATCATCTGTGCGACGAAGCTGTCCATCGGCGCGACCTTGAATACCCATTTCGCCACGGGATTGACGATCGTCTCGGCGGCCGCGCAGGAGATGAGGATCTGCTCGTTCTGATCGGCGTATGCCTTGACGGCCATGCTCTCCCCGCTCGTCGTGGGACCGATGATGGCGATGACCTGGCTCTCCTCGACGAGCTGCTTCGCGAAGGATACGGCGTTCTCCGTGTTTGCCTTGGTATCCTTGAGGATAAGCTCGATCTTCCGCCCGAGGAGGCCGCCGGATGCGTTCATGTCGTCTACGAGCATCTGGAGGGTCCGCGCCTCGGGAAGGCCGAGATTTGCCGCCGGACCGGTGACGGCAATGAGCGCACCTATTTTGATCGTGTCAGCCGCAAACATTGGAGCGGCGAATATGACCGCGCAGAGGAGCGCGAGGGCGAAAACTCTTTTTCTGGACATATCGATCTCCTTTTCTCTCAGCGCACAAAGGCTCCTGGATAATTATACCCGGAAAGTATAGCTTATCATGGTTGTCAAGTATACGGTGGTACTCCGTGGCATTCACACAGATGTGTGGATTACAGGTCAGCCAGGAATTCGTACGCCCGGTCTTCGATGCCGGGGATGATCTCGTGCGAGTAGTCGGGATACAGCAGCATGCTCTTTGCGCATTTCAGCTTGTTGTAGGCCGCGAACTGCGTGGA
>PMDT01000190.1 GCA_003154555.1 Spirochaetaceae bacterium | reverse complement strand
GAGATGCGCCACGCGCTCCTCCTGCAGCGCGTCGTGAAGGGAAGCGGCGCACTGGGAGCCCGGGAGGTGCTGCGCATGGCCACGACGGCTGGCGCCGACGCGCTGGGTTTCGGGGGTATTGGAAAGGTGGAACAGGGGCAGGCCGCGGACCTCGCGGTCTTCGACATCGGCAAGCTGGAGTATTGCGGCAGCCTGTCGGATCCTTTTGCCGCGCTTATCTTCTCGGGCTACAATCACGGCACTGCCTACACGATCTGCAATGGCAGGGTCGTTGTCGACAATGGCAGGCTCACGGGCATCGACGAGGAGAAGCTCATCCGTGACGCAAATCGCATCGCCGCAAGGCTCGTCGAATAGCCCGCGGCGCCTTATCTTGTGCTTATGAGTCACGACAGACACGAATACAGCGCCCGCCTGACATGGGAAGGGAATCTCGGCCAGGGCACAGCGACGTACGCCGGCTACGGTCGAAACTTCCGCATCCTTATGAGTGGCAAGCCCGATCTTGTCGGAAGCGCCGATGCGACGTTCCGCGGCGCGCCTGACATGCACAACCCGGAAGACCTCCTGGTCGCCTCCCTCAGCTCGTGCCACATGCTGAGCTACCTGGCGGTCTGCGCCCTGAAAAAGATCAGCGTCCTTTCGTACACCGACGACGCCCATGGCGTCATGGTTACATCGGGCGGCGGGGCAACGGGGAGGTTTGAATCAGTGACGCTTCATCCGCGCGTCACGGTGAGCGGGGCGGACAAGGTAGCCGCGGCCACGGCGCTTCACAAGGAAGCGCACGACGGATGCTTCATCGCCAATTCGTGCAACTTCCCGATCAATGTAGAACCGATCGTGACGGGCGAATAGGCGGGCCGCACAGCGCGGCGCCGGCGCCTATCTCCAGGCGGAAAGAACCACGCCCATGAGCAGGAGCGAAATCAGCCAGTACGCATTGTTCATCAGCCACAGTTTCAGCGATTTTCTTTCATAGATGACGGGCCCGAGCGTGACGGGTCCAATAAAGCCTATCCAGGCAGCGCATCCCACCACAAGGCCGGCGGGGATTCCGGAGGTGTTCAGGAAGCCGAATGAAAATACCATAGCGCGATCCAGGACGCAGGATATGAGCAGAGAGGTGATGAATCCCACGATGAGGTTTGCGGGTCCGGGCTTCAGCTCCCCGCCTCCCAGCTTGACCCAGACCTTCCCAAACACCGGCCCGAACCAGAACCAGCCCAGGATGAAATTGAGCAAGGCAGCCGCCAGGATGGCAAGATAATTGACGTGAGCCATGAATGAGTCCATGAATCCTCCCTTCCTGCAGTCATCTTCCAGCTTCCACGTGATTCGTCAAGCATGAGGAATTCTTTGAAGCCCGGATCTTCTTCCGCGGTCGTTATGGGCAGCGTCTTTGAGATAGTCTGCCTTTCCATACGAACACGCCGGAGAGGAAGAAGAACAGAAAGCTAAGACAATCTCACGACGGCGAAGCTATTCCTTGCGGCCGGTGAGCTTTATGAGGTGAAATCCGAACTGCGTGGACACCACGTCACTCAGGGAGCCGTTTGAAAGCTTCTTGCAGGCTTCTTCGAAAGCGGGCACCATTTTGCCGGGACCGAACCAACCCAGGTCGCCGCCCCGTGACTTCGACGGGCAGGTCGAATGCTCCCGGGCCATTGCTTCGAAATTAGCGCCCAGCTTGATCTTCTTCAGAAGCTCATTCGCCAGACCCTTGTCCTTCACCAGTATGTGGCTTGCGCGCCATTCCATTGAATTCCTCCGTTGGTAGTTTCCTCATGATACATTTTTTCGCGGCCATGGAGAAGCCCGGCCGCGGCATTTTGGCGGTATGCCGCCCAGCGCACCGCCGCCGCTTTCAGTCCCGGACGGGCTTCATCAGGAGCACCGCCTGCCCTGCGTCCTTGAACCCGATCTTTCTACAGGCGTCCCGCGCCCGCCTGTCCTTTGCATCGACATGCACCTGGATCGTGCACACCTCGGTCGGCGCGACCTTTGCGATAAGCGTGAGAAAGTCCGCGGCCAGGTCCGTGTCGGGAAGGCGTGGGTCGATATGCAGCTCGTCGATGGAAAGCACGATGCCGCCGAGCCTGTTGCTCCACGTCGTGACGAGGATGCTGTATCCCACGAGCGCCTGCTCCCGCTCGAAGACAAAGAGGGTGCCCCTGTCCTTGTTTCGCTGCAGCTCCCGGAATGTCGCGAGGATGCACTCCTGCGGCGTGGGAAGCGAATGGGGTCCCGCGGCATGGCAACGCGTCACCAGCGCGAGAAAGGCGGCGATGTCAGACTGCTGCAGCATGCGGTAGGTCGCCCGCGTGCTCACGAGTGTGTAGTCGAGCATTGCTCCTTCTACCCGTTGGGGACGGGATTGTCAAAGGCGCCTCCTCCGTACCCTTGCCCTCCCGCGAGTGGGCCCGTAGAATGCCTGCATGATCACCGACATCGTGCGGCCGAACACAGTCGCCGAGGCGCTGCGCGCGAAGAGCATGCCGGGCGCGGCGTACCTGGGCGGCGGCACCTGGCTGAACGCAGGCGGGGGTCCCGAGCCCTCGATCCTCATATCGCTTGAGAATCTCGGCCTGGCCACGATAGAAGTCGCGGAAGAGGGCTGCACGATCGGCGCCGCGGTGAGCTTCCAGCAGCTCATCGATACCGCGGGCGTGCCGGGGGCGGTGAAGGCCGCCGCGCGGCTCACTGCGTCGAGGACTCTCCGCAACATGCAGACCGTGGGGGGCGAGCTGGGCCTGTGCCCGGCGGATTCCGCGCTCATCCCCGTGCTCGTCGCGCTGGATGCCGCCGTACTCCTGGCCGGATCGCGAAAGCCGCTGCCGATCGGCGATTTCTGGGTGGACAAGCCGGATGACCTGGTTCTTTCTGTCACGATCCCGGAAGAGGGCCGCACTGCCGCCGTGCGTGCAGTTTCCCGAACGTCCCACAGCCCTCGTTCCCTCGTTGTCGTTGCAGGAGCGCCCGGCCGAAATGGCGGACAGGCCTGCATGGTGCTCAGCGACTGCCGGGAAGAGTGCGTCGTGATCCGGGAGCCCGAGCTGAATCGCTGGCCGCTTCCCACCCGCGAAAAGATCGAAGAGATGGTGCGCGCGGCGTTTTCCCCGACCGCCGACATTCACGCATCGGCGGCGTACAAGCGCTACGTGGCGGCGGTGCTCGCAGCCGACCTGCTGCACGGGCTTGCCGCGGGGAAGGTGACCGCATGAAAGTCTCCTTCACCTTGAACCGCCTGGCGCGCACCGTCACGGCGGAGCCGGGCGAATGCCTTCAGGTGCTCCTCCAGCGCATGGGCATCCCCTCCGTGCGCAGCGCCGACGACCGCGATGGATTCGCGGGCGCCGACACGATCCTTTTCGATGGCCGCGCCATGCTCGCCGGCCTGATGGTCGCCGCGCAGGCGGACGGTCATTCCATCGAAACCGTGGAAAGCCTCCTGGAGAACGGCCGGCTCTCCGCCCTGCAGGGAGCGATGCTCGATGCCGGCGTCGTGCAGTCCGCGTACACGAGCCCGGCATCTGCCCTGCTCATCGAGGAGCTGCTCCGCCGGTCCCCCGAGCCGACGGAAGACGAGGTGCGGGACGCGCTTTCCGGTGTCTTCAGCAGGGCCACGGGTTACCGGCAGTTCTTCCAGGCAGTGGAGCTCGCGCGCAAGCGCCGCACGGATCCGGCATTCACGATTCCCATCGAGGAGTTTCGCGACGACCTGCGGGTCGTGGGAAAGGTCCGTCGGCGTGTGGACGGGGTGAAGCTGGTTGCCGGCATGAAGGCGTACGTGGAGGACCGGGTCGAGCAGGGTAGCTGCGTCCTGGTCATGCTGCGCAGCCCCCACGCGCACGCGAGGATCCGCGGCATCGATACCGCGGCGGCACTCGCGCTCCCGGGCGTCGTCGCGGTCATCACGCACCTGAACTGCCCCGATATCATGTACACGTTTGCCGGGCAGGGATATCCCGAGCCGTCGCCCTACGACTTCCGCATGTTCAGCCCTGTCGTTCGCCATGTCGGGGACAGGGTGGCGGCCGTCGTCGCCGAAGATGCCGCGATCGCCGCGGAGGCGGCAGGTCTCATCGTGGTCGATTACGAAGTGCTTCCGGCGGTCCTTTCCATTAATGATGCGATGGCGAGCGGGGCACCGGTCGTTCACGGCGATCAGCTGGAGCGCATCACGTGCGAGCTTTCCATCGGGTCGGATGCAAAGCGCAATCTCGCGGCGAGCGCCTCCGGCGCCGTCGGTGACGTGGAGAAGGGTTTTGCGGAAGCCGATGCCGTGGTGGAGCGCTCCTACACGACCAGCAAGGTCCAGTGCACGCCGCTGGAGTCGCACGTCGTCTACACGCGCATGGACGGGGATCGCCTCGTGATCCATGCATCGACACAGGTGCCCTGGCACCTGCGGCGCATCGTCGGGCGGATACTCGGGATCCGGGAGAACCGCATCCGCGTCATCAAGGAGCGCATGGGCGGCGGATACGGGAGCAAGCAGGACATCCTCCTGGAGGACGTCTGCGCGTGGGCGACATTCACCACGGGCAGGTCCGTCTTCTACAAGTACACGCGGGAAGAGGAGTTCATTGCCGCAACCACCCGGCACCCCATCCGGTACACCGTGAAGATGGGCGCGAAGAAGGACGGCACGCTCACGGCGATCCAGCTCACGGGGGACGCGGACACCGGGGCGTTCGGCAATCATGCCCTCACGGTGCCCATGAACAGCTGCTCGAAATCGCTGCCCCTGTGGCGATGCGCAAACATGGCATTCGATCTGCGAAGCTGGTACACGAATGTCGTCTCATCAGGCGCCTACCAGGGCTATGGGGCGCCGCAGGGCTCTTTTGCGGTCCAGATGGCGGCGGCAGAGCTCGCTGCGACGCTGGGCATCGACCTCCTGACGTTCATCCGCAAGAATCATGTCCGGCAGGGCGACGTGCTTGAAATCCTCAAGAGCCTCGGCGAAGGAAGACCGGGAGAGGCCGTCACCGTCGGAAGCTGCGGCCTGGACAAGGCGCTGGAGGAAGGGGCGGCGAGCATCGGGTGGGGAGTGAGAGGCGCGGACTCCGATCCTGACGTGCGTGTCGGCAAGGGGGTGGCGTTCATCCAGCAGGGCTCGGGCCTGCCGGGGCTTGACCAGGCCTGCGCGAATGTGAAGCTCCTGTCAGACGGCACCTTCATGGTTCTTTCAGGCGGATCGGACCTGGGCACTGGCCTTGATACGGTGCTGGCCAAGGTCACCGCGGAGACCCTCTGCTGCGACATGGACAATGTGGCCGTGCTCACGGGCGACACGGACATGACCCCGTTCGACAAAGGGGCCTACGCGTCCAGCGGCACCTTCTTCACGGGCAACGCGGTCCTGAAGGCCGCCCAGGCGCTTGCCGACCGGATGATCGACATGGTCGCGGGGATCCTGAAGGAGCCGCGGGAAGGCGTGCACCTTGCGCATCCGGGGGTCGTCCAGGGCACGAAGGGGTCGATCGCCTATGCCGCGCTGGCTCATCGCTGCTCCACGGGGCACGGTGAAGGTGAGCTCATGGGCAGCGCCGCCTTCGTCACGCATGAGAATGCCATCCCGTACGGGGCGCACTTCTGCGAAGTGGCGGTGAATGCGCGCACGGGGGCAATCGACGTACGCCGCTACCACGCCGTGCACGACAGCGGGACCCCGATCAATCCCGACCTTGCCATGGGCCAGGTCTATGGCGGCATCCTCAAGTCGATCGGGCACGCCCTCTATGAGGAAATGATATTCGATGCCGACGGGCGTTGCCTCACCACGGGGCTCGCCGACTACGGCGCCCCCATGATCCAGGAGCTGCCGCGCGACGTGCGCGTCCGGCTCATCCAGACCGACGACGCCTTCGGGCCTTTCGGCGGCAAGAGCGTCGCGGAGATCAGCGTGAACGGAGCGGCACCCGCGCTCGCCATTGCCATCCACGACGCCGTGGGCGTCTGGATCCGCGACTGGCCGCTCACGCCGGAAAAGATTCTTTCCGCACTCGGGAGGTTCTGATGCAGGCCCTGACCCCGCACGACATCCACAGGATGATCGATTCCCTTTCCGCCCCGGCCCTCGCGGAGCTCCACCGCAAGGACTTCCTCCTCACCTGGGACAAGAGCCGCGAAGGCCTCGACGCGGTGCTGCAATGCGCCCTGATCCTCAAGGCGCTGCGCGTGAGCAACATCTCTTCCCGCATCTTCGACAGCGGCATCGCCGTCTCCCAGTTCCGCGACAACTCGACGCGCACCC
>PMDT01000188.1 GCA_003154555.1 Spirochaetaceae bacterium | reverse complement strand
GGCGCGCCGCCGGGCTACGTCGGCTACGACGAAGGCGGCTACCTGACCGAAGCCGTGCGCCGCAAGCCGTACAGCGTGATCCTGCTTGACGAGGTGGAGAAAGCGCACCCGGACGTGTTCAACATCCTTCTTCAAGTTCTGGAGGAAGGGCAGCTCTCCGACAATCTCGGCCACGCCGTGTCTTTCCGCAACTCGGTGATGATCATGACATCCAACCTCGGCGCGCGGGAGATCAACAAGGACTCGTCCCTCGGGTTCCAGTCGGAAGAGGGAGGCATGAACTTCAAGGACATCCGCAACTACGTGATGGCGGAGGTGAAGAGGGCGTTCAACCCGGAGTTCATCAACCGCATCGACGAGATTGTCGTGTTCCACAATCTCGACAAGACGCACCTCACGCAGATTTTCGACCTGATGGTGAAGGAGATCTCGGACAGGCTCGTGGATCAGAAGATCACGATCAACGTCAAGAAGAAGGTGCGCGAGCATCTCATTGACAGGGGCTTCGACGAGAAGTTCGGCGCGCGCCCCCTGCGGAGGCTTCTCCAGAAGGAAGTGGAAGATCCCCTTTCCCTGGAGATCCTCAAGGGCAGGTTCACGGCGGGTGATGCCATTGACATCGAGATGCGCGGGGACAAGATCCTGTTCCGCAAACAGGAGACCCGCAAGGCCCTGAAGGCGCCGGATCAGCCCGCGGGGCTGCTCATGGACGAGAAAGAGGCGGAGAAAGTCACGACATGAACAAAGGCAGGAGGGCGAGGGTGAGCAGCAGTTCTCATTTTGAACCTTCCTGAGAATACGGACCGTCATGGGCACGTTGAAATCGGCCTTTTATCATGGGACAAAATGAGAACTGCGTCCCTCGGTCACCATGCTGAGAATTACAGGGGGGTGAGGCCTTCCCTTGCTCTTGCGTTCCTCCTGCTCGTCACTCCCTGCTTTGCCGGCCAGGTCGATGACCTCCTTACCGTCGGCAAAAAGGCGTTCGCCGACGCGCAATACTCGCTTGCCATCGCGAGCTTTCAGAAGATATTGGACGAATACCCGGATTCCGCATTGGTGGAGGAGGCAGATTACCTCCTGGGAATCGCCCAGTTTTACGCCGGAAGATGGACCGAGTCGCTGGATGCTTTTTCCGGCTTCCGCGCGCGCTTTCCCGCATCGAGCCTGACGCCGCGCACCTCCTACTGGATGGGCGCCGCCCTNNTGCGGGTGGCGCGAATCCCTACAAGCTTAATTCGAAGCTCCTTTCGGGGGTTGCCCTGGAAGGCCTGGGCCGCGATGCCGATGCGGCGGCAGCCTACAAGGAGGTACTCGCCGATCCGGCGGCCGCATCCCTGGCGGCTGAAGCGACCTACCGTCTGGCGGGCACCGAGTTCCGGGCAGGCAGATATGCCTTCGCGCGCGATCTCTACGGCAAGGTCCTCATCGACAATTCCCGGAGCCCCTTCGTCCAGGATTCGCTTTTCTACTTTGCGGAATGCGAGCTCTCCCTTGGCAACCTTGCGAATGCGCAGAAGCGATATGAGACTCTCCTCTCCCTCTATCCCGATTCCGCGCACCGGGAGGCGGCGACCTACCGGCTGGCCGAAATTGCATGGCGCCAGAAAAAAGGGCCGGCCGCCATCGACAAGCTGGACTCGCTGCAGGGGCAGTATCCCGACGGCGCCCTCAAGGGGAGCGCGCTTCGACTTCGCGCGGACATCAGCCTTGACCAGAAGAGATACGACGATGCAGCCGCCGGCGACGAAGCGGCTGCTGCGATCCTGCCCGCAGGCGTGGAACAGCAGCAGGTTTTCTATTCGCTGGGCATCGCGGAGGCGATGCTTGGGCGCCCCTTTGCTGCCGCGTCGGCATTCATGGGCGCCGCCACCGGCGGCTCCCCCGAAATTGCGGAGGCGGCCGGTTACCGGCTCGCGCTCCTTCTGGCCAACGGAGGCGAGATTGCGAAGGCTGTGACGGCCATGGACTCGTGGCTGCGCGCTTTTCCCGACAGCCCGGACGTGGAGCAGATGTACCGACTGTCGGCCGAGCTGGAAGAAGGCCAGGGAGACCTGGCGGCGGCCGTTTCCCGGTGGAGCGGGCTCATCAAGGATTTTCCACGGTCCTCCTCTCTTCCTGAATACCTGTTCCGAAGAGCCGCGGCGCTGCGCGCCAGTGGCGCGCCATTTGCAGCGCTGGACGACTACCAGCGCATCGTTGCCGATTTTGCAACGTCCACCTTCCGCAACGAAAGCGCCTTTGCGATTGGGTCCATTTATGCAGAGAGGGGGGAGTTCCCGCGCGCCCTCCCTTTTTTTCAGTCGGTCGCCCGCACCCCCGACGCGGGTGAAGCGGGAGAACGCAGCCGCCTCTCCGTCGCTCTCTGCCAGTTCGACATGGGAAGCTTCGCCGCAGCCCTTGCAAGCTTTCAAACGCTGCGCGCCGCGGCCCCTTCCTCCATTCCCGAGGGGACGATCGTTCTTTATNNTACCTGAGACTCGGCCGCCTCGTGGAATCCCGCGATGCATTTCTCGATTTGGCCAGAGCATATCCCCAGGATGCACGGCGTCCGGAGGCGCTCTTTCGCGCCGCTGTCGCAGAGACGATGCGATCGAACGATGCAGCCGCAATCGGGCTCTTCGACCAGGTGCTCGCGCTTCCTCGCGACGCGGTGAGTGATGACGTCCGCGAGCAGACCCTCTATGAACGGGCATGGGCATTGAGCCGGGCCGGCACAGCGGACGAAAATGCCCCCGCTTTCGAGGACCTGGCCCGGGAATTCCCGGCCGGCAGACTCGCGCCGCGAGCCTTTTTCACCCTGGCGGAAAAGGCCTTCGACGCCGGACACTACCCGGAGGCGCAGGCGGAGTACCTCCGGGTCGCCCACGATTTTCCCCGGAGCCCGCTCGCAGTGCAGGCGCAATACTGGGGTGCCGAATCCATGCGCAGGGCAGGGGATGTACCGGGGGCAGTCGAAGCCTTCTGGACTTGCCTCGCAGCCGGCGCTCGATCAAACGTCCTGGCGGCTGCCCTCGACGGGTTTGGCGCAGCTCTCCGCGCTGCTGACAGCGTTGACCTCGCGCGCACCTATGCCGGATTGGCGTCCGGCGTGTCCGGTCTCTCTCCCGACGCCGCAGCCGGCGTTCGCCTCGCCGCGGCGGACATCCTGGTGGCAACTCAGCCCGACGAGGCGCTGGCCATCATCAGCGAGGTGCGCCAGGACGCCCCACCCGAGCCCCTTGCCGGCCAGGCGAGCCTGCTGCTGGCAAAATACTACATTGCAAAGAAGAACTGGGACCGCGCGCTGGATGCACTCGGGGTGCTTGAAAGCTCGCGCGCCGACGAGATAGGCGCCCGTGCGGCCCTCCAGCGCGGCCTTGCCCTGGAGGCGATGGGTCGTACGGCCGATGCCGTCGATGAGCTGGTCAAGGTGGGATATCTTTTCCCCGATTTTGCGGATCTTGCCGCTGAAGGGCTTTTCAACGCCATCAGGCTCGCGCATGCCCGCGGCGACGAGCAGAGGGCGGCGCGCATCGAAGAGAATCTCCATGCGACATACCCGACCAGCAGCTGGAGCCTGCTGCTGAAGGCCCAGGAGAGAAAGTCGCAGACGCCCCCTCCCCGCGTGGACGCGTTGCGAAAAGCTTATTAGTCAAGGGAGGGTGCCAGTGACATCTCGCGAAAGGGTGATGAGGACCATTAACTTCAGTGAGCCGGATCGCGTGCCAATCGATCTTGGGGGCATGAAGGCGTCCGGGATCAACGTCCAAACCTATGCCCGACTGAAAAGGCGTCTCGGCATCCACAGCCCCACACGGGTTCTGGATCCACGGTTCATGATCGCGGTCGTTGAGGAGGATGTGCTCTCACGCGTGCACGGCGACGTGCTGCCGGTGGATCTTTCCGGCATTGCCGCTGCGGTACGGCCCGTGAGCGAGTGGCAGCTGCGGACGCTCTTCGACGGCACGCCCGTGCTCTTTCCTCCCGGCATTTCGATTCGCGAGGCCGCTGACGGCGGTTGGGAGCTGATGAACGCCGACGGCTCCCTTTCCAGCTATCGCATGCCGAAGGGGGGCTATTATTTCGACGATGTCTCGTTCAACCACGGAGGCGTCATAGACCCCGCTCAATTCCGTCCCCCCAAGGATATTCCGGACGAAACGCTTCGGCTGATCGCAGACTATGCGGGAAAGCTCTACGCGGATACCGACTATGCGTTGCTTGGATGGGGTTTCGGAGTCTGTTTTCTCGGTCTGAGCCTGATAACCGAAAAGTCACAGAATGTGACGCAAGGATTGCCCGACGAGTGGATGATGATGCTCATGACGGAGAAAGAGACCTGCCACGAGCTCATGGACCGCTCCGTTGATGCCGCAATAAGCTGCCTGCGGCTGGTGAACGAGGCCGTCGGAGACTACTGTTTCGCCTGGGGAATAGCTTCAGATGACAGCGGGACACAGCGTGGCGAGTTCATCAATCCGGACCTCTGGGCGGAGATGATAAAACCCCACTACGCGAAGTTGTGCGGCTGGATTCATCGCAATACCCGCATGAAGACCTTCCTCCATAGTTGCGGGTCGATTCCGCATCTCATCCCGCACCTCATCGATGCAGGCGTCGATATCCTGAACCCGGTTCAGACTTCCGCAGCCGGCATGGACCCCGCCACCTTGAAACATACGTACGGCGACAGGATGGTATTCTGGGGCGGAGGATGCGACACGCAGTCCGTGCTGCCGGGGGCAACTCCCGAAGAAGTTCGGGAACATGTCAAGGAGCGAATGCGTGTATTCGCTCCCGGCGGTGGCTACGTTTTCACCCAGGTGCACAATGTTCAGGCGAAAGTACCGCCAGAAAACGTTCAGGCCATGCTGGAGGCGGCGTTCGAGTTCGGTGAGCGATAGCTTTGTGCGCGGGCCCGGCAACTCCAGTGCAATCGCCATTCCAACCTGCTGGTTGGGCTTCCCTCGCGCCAACAGTCGCCGATATCGACGATCGGGGCGGTCACTTCGTCATGACTAGTAGGGGCGGGCTCTTTCGATATCCCTGCTGAGGACGCGCGCGACCTTCCGCGCCGTTTCTTTTGCAAGCTGGGAAAAGCCGGCCGCCAGTTCTTCCGGCGTCAGATTGGAAAGCACCGTGGCGCTCACCATATTTCCGATGAGCTGGCCAAGCCCGAACATTGCGGGGCTGGCCGCCTGCTCGACGTCAATGCGGCGGCTCCAGATGAGATCCCGGCTCATGCCGTCGCGCAGCTCCGCGACGAGCCTGATGCGGAGCGACACGGCCGTGCCCGCCGTGCGGGCTTCCATGCCCCAGTCGATGATGGAGAGCGTGAGGACATAGTCGGCGTCCCGGAGCGAGCCGGCGGTTTCAGTGCCCAGGGCCGTGGCACAAGCGGAGAAAGTCTCGTCGCGAATCATGCCCGGCACGTCGACGGAGCCGAGGCCTTCGCGCATGGCATTCTCCGCCTGCCGGGCCTGGTTGGCTTTTGCGAGATTGGTCATGACGCTGAGCGCGCTGAAAACGAGATTGTGCTGGTCCAGCGTGACGTCGTACTGGACGTCCATGCGCGGCTCGGGAGGCATCGGCATGTCAACGGCGAGCCGTGCTCCCGGGAAATCGTAGTTGCCGAGCCTGTTTGTCGAGGCGCACGAGGCGAGCAGGATCGATGCGGCAATTCCCGCCGCGATTGCTGTCGTTTTCAACACCGCTTTCATTATGGGCTCCTTGTCCATTGCAACACCGGGAATGCCTCCGCGGCGCACCTCCGGCAGGCTGCTATTTCCCCTGGGCAAGTGCGGCGGTCCTCCGGCGCAGGCTTTCTGCGGCGCTTTCGTTCGACGAACGGTGCACGGTCGTCCCATCGAGCCGGACCGCAAAGGCTTGGACCGCGACGATCCGTCCCGACACCACTCCGAGCTTCAGGATCACGGAATCCTCACCGCCGGGCGTGCCATCCATGCCCGGGAAAATGAAATTCCCCAGCGAGTAGGCAATCAGTGCGCCCCCGCGCGCCTCAAGTCCCTGGAGGACATGGGGATGCGAGCCGACCACGAGATCGGCGCCCGCCGCGACGAGCGCGCGATAGGCGCGTTCCTGCTGCGGCGTCGGGAGCGTGCTCCATTCCTCGCCGCCGTGCACGAGGGCGATGTTGAAGGATTGCGGCGAAAAGGCGCGCGCCGCGGCGGCGATTCCCGCGTCGTCCAGCCAGAGCATGCCGGGGACATCCCCGGCGGCCCGCGCATCCCTGCTGCCGTCGAAGCCCTTTGGGTCTGCAGGAAAGGCGCCGAATGAAAGGACCCTGATTTCTGTCCCTTTCTTCCGCACGACAAATGGGGTTTCAGCCTCTTCCTGGGAGCGACCCACGCCCGAGGTAGCGATGCCCGATGCTGCGAGGGCGCCCAGCGAGTCGACGAAGCCCTGCCTGCCGAAATCGAAGCTGTGGTTGTTGGCAAGNNCAGCAGGTCGGCCGCGCGGAGAATGGGCAGCGTGTCCCGGAAAACGCGTGACAAACCGTCGGGAGAAAGAAGCGCCGCATCCACGCCTCGCGCCGGCATGATGTCGCCGACGGCCTCGATCCAGGTGATCTGGGCGGGCTCCGGCGGGGCAGCAGTGGCGGGAAGTGCTGTGAACCAGGCCCGCAGATCGGGGTCGTTGCTGTGAATGCCGATGGCAAAATCGGCCTGCAGTGGATAGCCGGCCTGATCGGGGAAGAGGCCGTCGACCGGAAGCGCCGTGTCGGGGAGCGTGATGCCCTCCAGGGGCACGAGGCGAAGAGAACCCGTCTCTGCCTCCCGGCGGGTAACGGAATGCGGGGCCTCCCAGATTTTTGCAGCCGGCGCGAGAAAGACTCTCTCCACGACCTTGCATCCGGGAAAGGCCCCGATGCTGACCTTGATCGAGTCCGTCTCCGCCCCCGTGGATCGGGCAATCGTGACCGTGTCGGGGAGCGGATGCCCGGCGTTCAGCGTGACCCACAGACTCATGGCGTCGTCGGGAATGTCGAGGCGTACCGTGAGGCAGGTACCGGAGGCGAGCCCAGCCAGAAAAATGACGATTGAAACAAGAAGTCGCCGCATGCCTTGCAGGACGCTACCCCGGATCGGGCAGGAAAGTCATGGGCGTCGGCCGCGTGTTTCGGCGCCGCTCCCGACTCTCCCGGCATTGCGCCGGCATTGAAGAACCGCTATCATGGGCCATGCCCAGACGGATCGAAATTTTCGATACAACGCTGCGGGACGGCAACAAGCTGCCCTTTGCCGTGCTCTCCAGCGCCGACCGGCAGGTGCTCGCGGCGCAGCTCGTGCGGCTCGGCGTCGACGTCATGGAGGCAGGCTTTCCTTCCGAATCGCGGGAGGAGGCGGCGTGCGTCAGCCGCATCGGCGAGGAGACGAGAGGGCCTTTCGTGGCGGCCCTGGCCCGCGCACTCGCCTCGGATGTGGACATCGCGCTCGAAAGCCTCAAGAGCGCGCAGAAGCCCTGCATCCACATCTTCATGTCCGTTGCGCCGCTGTTCCTTCGCCAGGTGCTGAAGATCCGCGAGGAGCAGGCGCTGAAGAATCTTAGCGCCTGCATCGAAACGGCGAAGTCCGCCAGGGTCCGGGTGCAGTTCTCCCTCAGCGAAGCTCCGCACGCGAGCCGTGCGTACTTCGCCGAGGTCTGCAGCGCCGCGGCGGAATCCGGCGCAGAGGTCATCAACCTCGCCGACACCAACGGCATCATGGTCCCGGACGAGGTCGCCGCGCTGGTGGAAGACGCAGCCCGCGCCATCGGATCGCACAAGGCGATCGTAGGCGTGCACTGCCACGACGACCTCGGGCTCGCCACGGCGAACTCCCTTGCGGCACTTCGCGCGGGTGCCGGCCACGTCGAGGTGACGGTCGGCGGCTTCGGGGAACGCGCGGGCAATGCGGCGCTGGAGGAGATCGCCTTCCTCCTCTCGGCCTACGGCGACCGGTTCGGGCTTTCACACGGCATCCACCTCGAAGAGATCGGGCCCACGGCACGCATTTTCGAAAGCCTGACGGGTGTGCACGCGCATCCCAACAAGCCGATCATCGGCCAGAGCGCGCTCGTTGCGGCGCCCGGGGGGTTCGCCGGAGCGTCCCTGGATCCCGCCATGAAAAAGCTGCTGGACGAGCGGACGATCGGCAGCGCCCCCGGCGAGCCGCCGGCGGCTGTTCCCGCCGAGCCTGAGCAGGGGCCATATGCGCTGGAAGCGTACAACGTGCTCAGCAGCTCGCATTCTCCGCCCGTCGGGCTCGTCGTGATTCAGCGCGACGGGCGGTCGCTGACGCAGACCTCGCACGGCAACGGCCCCATCGATGCTCTCTTCAGCGCCGTGGACAAGGCGCTTGGATTTTCCACGCGCATGGTGCTGTACTCAGTCTCGACGTTGGCCGCAGGAGCAGAGGCTCTTGCGGAAGTAACGGTGACCGTCGAGCTGCGGGGCCGGAGATTCCACGGACGGCATCGCAGCACGGACGTGATCGAGGCGAGCCTGCGCGCCTACCTTCGTGCGTGCAACGCCATCGGTGAATCGGGCATCCTGGAAGGGCCGTCAGAGTTCCACGTGACAGGCGAATACCTGTGGGAGTAGTGCTTTCGGTCGGCGGGGNNGCGAGGCCCCAGGAGAGACCCATGATCAGCGACGACGCCATGGCGGGCGAGTTGCGGGAATGTTTCTGCGCGAGCAGGATCAAAAGCGGATTGGAGAATGAGAGGACGGTCCCCGCGCAGATGATGAGGATGCTCCCGGCCGATGAAGGGAAGAGCAGGTAGCCCGCAAGGGCAAGGGGAGCTCCGGCCACGGCGGAAATGAAGATCAGTGACCTCTTGCCTGTCCGTCGTGAGAGAGAGCTCACGAAAACGGAGGCAATCGCGCCGAGCGCGAGCATCAGCGTGAAAAGGATCCCGATCGATGTCACCGGCGTACCCTGCTCGGCCATGTAGACCGGCAAGAACGTGCTCAAACCCCTCACGGCGACATTGAGACAGAAATTGATGAATACGAGGCGCAGGAGCATGACGACGTCGGCACGGTCGGCAAAAAGCTGTCGCCAGGTGGTATGGGCGACCTGCTGCGTTCTCCTTTCAAGCTCCCGTGACGGAAGAAGGAGCGCGAGGCTCAGGGCGACGAGCGCGGCAGGAATGGCGAGGATCGGCGTGGCGCGGAAACCCCACAAGGCGATGAAAATCGCGATGACCGCGGGACCTGCGGCGAAGCCGAGATTGCCGCCGGCGCTGAATATCGCCATGCCGATCTCGGGGTGCCCACCACTCAGGCCGGGCGTCACCGAGGCACCCTTGGGGTGAAACGCCGCCGAGCCCAGGCAGCCGAGGAAAAGCAGGCAGAGAAAGACACCGAACGACGGCGCCCGCCCGAGGAAGCTCACGAACACACCCGTGAGGAGCGGCGCGAGGTAGAGCGACGCGGAGACGCCGAACCTGTCGAAGAGCATTCCAAAAAGCGGCTGGCTGAGAGCGGAGGCGAGCGCGGCGACCATCGACACCGCGCCGACCAGGGAAAGACTCAGCCCGAACTTCTCCATGACGATCGGGTACAGCGGGGTGAGGAAGCCCATATAGATGTCATTGAAGAAATGGGCCGTGGCGACGAGATAGAGGATGGGGGACAGGGGCACGCGCGGGTTCCGACGCTCAGCTGTTCACACGTTCCTGGTATTCGCGCGTTTCCGTATTCACCAGAATACGGTCTCCCTGCTTGATGAAGAGCGGCACCTTCACTTTCAGCCCCGTCTCACACGTGATGACCTTCGTGGCGCCGCTTACCGTGTCGCCGCGTTCCGCTCTTTCCGCCTCGGAGACGGTGAAGATCATCTTCGTGGGCAGCTTGATGTCGATCGGGGTCTGCTCCCAGAACACGACCTGGTAGTTCNNAGTTCTCCCCGTCCTTGAGAAAGTCGCGCTTCTCTTCCTCCCCCTCGATGGGGATCGTGAACTGTTCATAGTTTTTCGTGTCCATGAATGCGTAGCCCTCGGCGTCGGCGTAGAGGAACTGCACTTCCTTGAACTCGACGGAGACGTCTTCAAGGTTATCCTGCACTTTGTTCGTCTGCTGCAGCACGCGCCCGGTCTTGATGTTCTTCAGCTTCANNTGGCCTTGATCATGTGATTCCTTTCGCGTCTTGTTCAGGAGTGTGAACGCAGTATAGCGGAAATCGGGAACAAGATCACCCCCTCCAGGGATTTTTCCCGGCGGAATACCATCTCGAGGCGATCCATGCCCAGGGCAACCCCGGAACATTCGGGGAAGCCGGCGGGGAAAACGCGCGCGAGCCCTCTGTCGGTTTCGTGAGGGATGCGGCAGCCCTTCTTTCTCTCTTCCTCGTGCGCGATCAGCGCGCCCAGCAGGTCGGAATCGGTTTCCTCCGTGTATGCGTTGGCGANNTCTCGACGCCGTCGGCGTACAACTCCCACCGTTGCGACCACGGCGTGCCGGTCTTCTGCCGCGCGGTCGTGGGAACCTGCCGCGGATAATCCAGGAGCACGAGCGGTTTCGCGCGGGAAAGATTCGGCTCGACGACGGTGAGAAAGATGATATGGAATGCCTCTTCCCACGTGGGGTTTGCCGGCATGGCTACCCCGATGCGCGCCGCCTCGCACGCGAGGCTGCCCACGTCCTGGCATTTTTCCAGGTCGATGCCTGCGTGACGCAGGAAGGCATCAGCCATGGTGAGCNNGAGTGTGTACCACTCGAGAAGCCGGAATTCCGGATTGTGGTGCGGGCTGTCGACATCACCGTTCCTGAAGCTTCTGCTCACCTGGTAGATGTTGCCCGAGTCGAGGGCGAGCAGGCGCTTCATCCACAGCTCGGG
>PMDT01000125.1:2020-2901 GCA_003154555.1 Spirochaetaceae bacterium | reverse complement strand
ACAAGAAATGGCTCGCCGGAGAAGAAGTCGACATCCCCGGCCTCACCTCGGAAGCGCAGAGCGCTTCATCGGACAAGGCGCTGGCTGACAATGGCTGCCTGGGCTGTCACAGCATGGACGGCAGGAAGCTCGTCGGTCCCACTTTCAAAGGCCTTTTCGGCAGCACGGCGAAGGTGAGCACGGCGGGAAAGCAGCGCGCGATCACTGTTGACCTTGCGTACCTGGAAAGATCGATCTCCGACCCCTCTGCGGACATCGTTGCCGGCTACAAGGACCAGATGCCTCACACCGCCTACACGGGCGAGCAGGTCCATGAAATGGCGGAGCTGGTCGCCAGGGCGCAATAAGGAGAAACGTTCCGACGCGCGCATCTCAGCGCTGCAGAAGCCCCCGAGGGTTCCCCGCTCCGGGGCCCGGTTCAAGCGGCCCCCGCTCCAGAGAGAAGAAGGAAAGCGCCGCATCCCGAGGATCCGTATCATGGTAGAGAAACGCATACATCACTGATGAGACAAGAATCTTTCGCACGTAGTCGCGTGTTTCGGCGAGCGGCACGGTTTCCACGAAAAGGTCCGCGGGAAGGCTCGGCGACGCCTTCTCCCAGGAACGCAGCCGGCTGAGCCCGGCATTATAAGCGAGCATCGCTTTTGTCGGCGTCCGCGCGCTTGCCAGCAGGTCGCTGAAATGACGCACGCCAAGGGTGAGGTTCGTCGCGGGATCGCGCAGATCGGGATCGGCGATCTTCAACCGGTGCGCGACATCGGCCGCGGTTGCCGGCATGAGCTGGGAAAGACCGACCGCGCCGGCGCTCGAAACCGCCTTCGGGTCGAAATAGCTTTCTTCCCGCACGAGCCCGTAGAGGAGATGGTCGGGAATGCCGGCGC
>PMDT01000125.1:0-1981 GCA_003154555.1 Spirochaetaceae bacterium | reverse complement strand
GAGCGGGTCCAGCGCCACCGCTGCCTCCGCCGGGGCGGTCGAGGGCACCGCCTTGTTCGGCATGTCACCCAGGATGCTCGCGGACATGATGCCGTAGTATCCGACAGGGTCCCGGTTTTCCGCGTCCTGGAAGAGCTCGCGCGCGGTGAGAGCCGGAGACCCCGGCAGCCGCACGACCGCACCCTCCTGCCATTCGCGGGCAAGCAGGTAGGAGAGCTGCGCGCACACGACGTCCGGGCCGGTCGTGCGCAGCCCGATCCACAGGCCTTCGAGGGTCTTCCACGCGCGCGCCGCCACAAGGTCCGCGATCCGGTCTTGCAGCAGGTCGATGAAAAAGGATCGATCGTTCCACAGCAGGGATTCGGCGGCGATCCGGGCAGTGAGATCGATCGGCGCGGTCTCGAAAAGGATGTCGGCGATGAACCAGCGCGCGCGATCGCGCTGCGCAGGCGTCGACGCCTCCAGCGCAACGGAGCGAAACTGCATCAGCGCGCGGGGGAAGTCGCGCGCCTTGCGGGAGAGCCTCCCCGCCTGCTCCAGAGCATCCACGCGCGCCTGCCCCGAGAGGCGAGTGGAGAGCTTTTCCATGAATTGCGCCCCCGGCATGAGGCGCGAGGCGCTGAGATAGGCGCCGCCCAGATCGACCACCAGCACGCCGTCGGCAATGCTCGCCGGGTCGATCGAAACGACGACGCTCTCCAGGAGCGGAATTGCCTTGCCCCAGTCGCCGGCCGCGAGTGAGCCCTTGCCGGACAGCAGTGCCTGCTCCGTGTCGCTGAACAGTCCCAGGTCGCCTGCGTCGGCGGCAATGAAGGTGGAGGCCCGTCCATGAAGCGCAGAGACGCGCTCGTGAAGGAAAAGCTGCATGACGAGGTCGTGGGCGGAGGCAAGACCCAGCCGCAGCGAGCTCACGGCGCGGAACAGGAGCACCTCCGCATCAGGGGCCAGGAGCGTGTCCGCCTCCCGCAGCACGCCGGCATCGTCCTTGCTCCAGTAGAGGGACTCGACGAGCAGCCGCCTGCCGCGCTGCTCGATGTCCGGCGTGCGCGAGGAGACGAGGTCCCGCGACACCTCGACTGCCGTGTCGTAGCTCGAAAGCGCAATGGAGCGCCGCGCGAGCAGAATCTCCGCCTCCTCCTTCCACGGGCTCGGGCTGCGGCTGCGGGCGAGCGACAGCATCGCCATGGCCTCCGCGGGCTTCTGCAGGGTATCGAAGACGGAGGCGAGGTAGAAAGGAGCATCCGCGGAAAGCGCGAGGCTGTCGCCGGGATTCTGCGTGGCAAAGTCAACGGAAGAAAGGGGGGCGTAGGTCCCGGTTGCGAGATCCGCCTTCAGCTCGTCCACGGGAATGCCCCAGACCATCCGCGGGCCGCATCCCGCGGCGAAGAGTGGGCATGCAAAGAGGAGGAGAAAGAGCTCAATTCTCGGGAATGATGATCCGTGTGCCCGCAAAAATAAGGTCCGGGTTCCTGATGGAATTGGCAGCTGCCAGCCTGGGGTAGAGCCAGGGATTGCGGTAATACGTGGCGGAAATGTCCCAGAGCGTGTCGCCTCTCTTGATGAGGTAGTTTGCCTGCTTGCTCACCGCGGTCATGGCCGGTGCCTGCTGCGTTGCCGTGGCCGGCTGTGCCGTCATTCCGGTGGGAGCGGCGGACTGCGCCGTTGTCTGTGACGACGCCTGCGGTGTCGCGGGTACCGGGGCGATGGCGGCAGGAGCCGTGATGGTGGAGGAGTTCAGCGCGGGCACCACGGGGCCCTGGATGGCGCGATAGACGAAATAGGCAACAGCGGCAACGAGTGCGACGCCGAGCACGACGAAAAGGACGAGCAGGATGATGTTCGGCGTTCGACGGTGCAGGACCTCCTCCCGTCGGTCTTTCTCACCAACCGGATATGCCTCCCCGGTCAGGGCCGGCTCCTCCATGCCGGCGGCCGCGTCCGATTCGTCCATCACGAATGCCGGCTCCGCGAATGATTCCGC